>JAMQPK010000010.1 GCA_023717525.1 Vicinamibacterales bacterium
GCGGCGCGATCCCGTTGCGCATCCTGGCGAGGTCACCACCGTAGGTCTCCACTCGACCGGCGCACGCGGGCTTCTCGATCTGACCGTGGGAACCCGTTCCTCTAGTCCCGGGAAGTCGTACGAGAAATGATTGACAGCGGCGCGGAGGTCACCGGCGATGAAGAGGGAACGCTGATCGACTACCTCGCGAAGAAATGGCCGTTGAAAACACCGGATGCTGCGGCGCCCGCATCGGCGGCTGGGAGCGCTCCATCGGTGAGCGCCGGCAACACGCCGGTGACGTTCAAAGAGTGGGAAGTGCCCACCACCAACTCACGTCCGCACGACCCGCTGGCAGCGTCCGACGGTTCGATTTGGTATACCGGCATGAACGCGAACGTGCTCGGACGATTCGACCCGCAGACGCAACAGTTCAAGGAGTTCACGCTGAAGACGGCGGCCTCCGGCCCGCACGGGCTCGTCGAGGACCGCAGCGGCAATATCTGGTTCACGGCCAACACGAAGGGCTATGTCGGCAAGCTGGACCCGAAAACCGGACAGATCGACGAGTATCCGATGCCCGATCCCTCGGCGCGCGATCCGCACACCCCGGTCTTCGACCAGAAAGGGAATCTGTGGTTCACGATTCAGAGCGCGAACAAAGTAGGACGGCTGGTTCCGGCCTCGGGCGACCTGACCCTCCGCGATTCGCCGACGCCGCGTTCGCTTCCCTACGGCATGGTGGTCAGCTCGAAGGGCGTGCCGTTTTACGTGGAGTTTGGCGCCAATAAGGTGGCGAGCATCGATCCCCAGAAGATGGTGATTCGAGAGTGGGCGCTGCCCAACGCGGACGCGCGGCCACGCCGCGTCGCGATCGACGCCAACGACGTCATCTGGTACTCGGATTATGCGAGAGGCGCACTGGGGCGGCTGGACCCCACCACCGGCAAGGTCCGCGAGTGGCCATCACCCGGCGGCCGCGAGTCGCAACCATACGGCATCGCGGTGATCAACGGCATGGTCTGGTACAGCGAATCGGGCGTGCAGCCCAACACGCTCGTGCGATTCGACCCTGGAACCGAATCGTTTCAGACGTGGAAGATTCCTTCCGGCGGCGGTGTGGTACGCAACGTCAGCGTCACAAGGGACGGCAACCTCGTACTGGCCGAAAGCGGGGTCAACAAGATCGCGGTTGTAAAAATCGGGAAGTAGCGATCCGTTATGTTTGTTGCGGGGGCGTCAGGGAACGACAGAGGCACTCTCCCCGACCTTTCGGACTCCGTTGAAAGAAACGGGTGTTCTTACAGCATCAGCAGCACAATGGTTGCGATCACCGGGCCGACAACTACCATCGACAGTCCCCATCGCATCAATAAGGACTTCAACCGCGGCCGTTCGTTTTCGGCAGCCGAAGCGACGATCAGTGCACCCGTCGTCGAGAATGGTGACGCATCAACGATCGACGCACACACGCCCATCGCGCTCATCAACGCCCAACCGGCCACACCGCCCGACACGGCCAGCGGCACGGCCATCGGCACGAGCGCCGCAAGAATCCCGGCGGTCGACGCAAAGGCCGAAACCAGACCGGCGATCATGCAGATCACGAACGCAGCTACGAGCGGCGTACCGACGTTCATCGCGGCGTGCCCCAGCAGGTTGACCGCGTCCATACGCTGCAGGACACCCACGAACGTTACGATCCCTCCAACCATGAAGATCGTCGACCAATCGATCCGGCGAATGCCTTCAGCCCCCGCTTGCGGGTACAGCAATGCGAGTACGGCGCCCAACCCGAATGCGATCACGCCCAGATCGGGCTGGAATCCCAGCGAGAAACCGGTGATGACGGTGAGAATCAAGCCAACGATGCATATGAGCGTCAAGGTTTGACGTGAAGAGAATCGTGAAGGTGCAGCCGTTGCCCCTGGCTCGCTTGCGGAGTTTCGAGAGGCGGTGGCGATGCCCGGGCCCGGGAACATCCATGCGGCGACAAAAAGCAATGCGAGGTTCGAAACAAGCGCTGCGGCCAACAGCGTAAGCGGATGGAGATCGATGCCGGCCTGGCGGGCCGTCGTGACCGTGACGATGCCGAACAGACTGGTCGGCGCGAACCCGCCAGTACTCATGCCAGAGTTGAGCGCAATGCCCATCAACATCGGATCCACGGCCGAGCGCCTCGCAGCTGCCATCGCGAGCGGGATCATGACGTATCCCGCCTGTGACGAGCCCATGGACGCAACGCCCGCGGTCATCAGGAAGATCAGAAATGGCAGCAACGTGGGCCGGTCTCCGACTCCTGCGATCAGCTTGTGAATAACGCCGTCGATGGTGCCGTTAACCTGGGCGATGCCGAAGAAGTAGGTGACGCCCCCGACGAGGACCAGGATGTTGACCGGAAATCCGGCCAGGATGTCCCGGATCGGCATGCCCGCCAGCCAAACGCCGACGGCGACGGCGGCGGGAAGCATCAGGACGCCGAGGTGAATGCCGCGGAACGTCGCGATCGCGAAGACGGCGACGAAGATCGCGATCGCAAGCGTAGGCATAGGGCGCCGCGATTCTATCGCGGCGCTTACCGAACGGAAAGCCCGCCACGAGCGCCCCCACCAGGCCCTGGGCATGAAGGTGCCCAGCGACGTCTACCGGCCGTCGCCGCGGCCGT
>JAMQPK010000227.1 GCA_023717525.1 Vicinamibacterales bacterium
CGCGTGCAGTCCGGCGGCGGCAAGGCAGAGGCAATCGCGACGCTGCCTTCGAGCGTGGCGGCATTTCACCTTGCCGTGGGACCGGATGATGCGGTCTACGTGACGGGGCCGACGCTCGGTCCCTACGATCATGTGTACCGGATCGATCCGACCGATTGGAAGGTGCGGCGCGTCTATTCAGGATTCGGCCGTCCGCAGGGGCTGGCGTTCGATTCGCAGGGAGCGCTGTATGTCGTCGAAGCGCTTGCCGGATGGAGCGGTTTGTACCGGCTGCGATCAAGCGGACCACCGGAGCTCGTCGTGGCAGCGCCTTCGCTCGTCGGTGTGGCTTTCAGTCCGCAGGGCGGCCTCGTTGTGACCTCGAATGAGACGGCGTATCGTCTGGACGTGGGCCTTCGGCCTCTGACCGGTGTCTAACATTCTCGAGTGAGGTCGGTCGCTGCCTCGCTTGCCGCCACGGTCGTGGCAATTTCCCTGGTGTCTTCGTGTGCGTCCAAGCCGGCCTCGCGTAGCGTCGTTGCCCCCACGCTTTCTCCCGAGATCGTTCTGACGCGTATCGCAGAGGTCGACGCGATGGTGGCCCGAGGCTGCTATTTCTGCTTGCGCGACGCGGCGGACGCGTACTCCGCGCTTGCCAAGCTCATCCACGATCCTTCCACGCTCAATCAACGGATTGTCGAGAACGATCTGATGCTCGCGCTCCGTGAGTTCGAGCTACGGCTACCCGACTCTGGTGCACGCGATCGCGCAGAAGCCGTGAGGCAGCATGTGAAGTGGAGCGAGCCGATCTTCGCGGCGCTCGACGTTCTGGTGTCGCCCGGCGGGGAAGGCTTGCCGTTTGGCGCAGGAGCTCTCCAGCGCCAGCGCGCTCGCCAGGAGATCCTGAACCTGCTCGAGACCCGATGGCCGGCCAATCCGGTTGCGGCGTATTTCTATCTCACGCTTGGCAGAGGCTCGATCTACTTTCGTGATTTCAAGCTGGATCCTCAGCGCGTTGCCGACGCGCATCCACAGCAGGATGCGCTGAAATATGCGCTGCTGCTTTATCCTCCGGCGCCCGGGACGCCACCGCTGTTCGACGACCTGCTGGCGACTGAGCCTCGATTCGCAGAGGTTCATCTGTTGCACGGACAACGTGCGCTCTTTGGTGGCGACCTGAGTGTGGCCCGCAGAGAACTCATTGCGGCGCAGGAGGTTCTACCGGCCAGCCTCGCCGTCCTGTCGGTGCTGGCGCCCGTCGAATTCGGCTACGAGCACTACACGTCTGCGCTCGCGTTGTATGAGGAGATTCTGGCGCGCGGTCCCGACCCGCAAGCGCATCTCGGCAAAGCACAAGCACTGAGCTATCTGAAGCGCCACGAGCAGGCGATCGTCGAGCTCGACGACCTGCTGAGAGATCCTTCGCGCAACCCTGGCGATAAGTACTACTGGCGGGCATGGAACAAACTTCAACTCGCGGAGCTGCAGCCCGCCTACGATGATGCGACGACGGCCCTGAAGTTCATGAATGGGCCCGACGCATACAGGCTGGCCGGGATCGCGACGTTCAACCTGCAGCGCCTGTCCGAGGCGCGTGGATACTTCGATTCGGCGTTGAAGATGTACGCCGCGGATTGCGATTCCGTTCAATACATCGGTCAACTCGACGCCGCGGAACGAAAATGGCCTGCAGCGGCCACCAGCTTCAACAGGGCCGCCGGCTGCTTTCAGGAGTCCATCGCGCGCAAGTCGGAAGAGGTCGCGAAGAAGGAAGCCGAGAATTCCGGAGGCTTGCTCGACGATCAGATTGCCGGTCTCAAGTCCGACATCGAATCCCAGCGGATGCTCGAGACCCAGTCGATGCAGAACGCCGCGCTTGCCGTCAGAAACAGCCTGCCCGCCAAGCCTGGCGCGCGCTGAGCCCGGATCTAAAAGTCGGCGTCCGTCCGCTCGTGAACTGAGGCCGGAGCTTCCGGCGTCAGCGGCTGGAACTTCTTCGCTTTCGCCCATCGATATACGCGGAAGTCGTCATCGAACGTCAGAATTCTTGGTTCCTCGTGTACCTCTGCGCAGCGAATCAAGCACGCGTCGGCCAGGGAAATCGGGCGGTCGGCATATTTTCGCAACAGCGCCTCCACGCTTGCCCACTCACTACCCAGGTTGAACGTGATCTCGTAGACCCTGCGCCGCCCGAGGGCCACGACTTCAGCAGGGCCAGCCGGGTCGACCTTCCGCATCAGGAAACATGCTTCTGCGATCACCGCTTCGCAGCATCGGAATGGCGGGGTACAAGTCGCGAAGAGTTGTCGCGCGCGATCGTGATTGGCATCTTCCTTCGACAACAGCGCGACGATTGGGCCGGTATCGAGCAGCACCCCGGACGCCTTCACTTGCCGAAGCCCTCGAGGTGGCGCCGATTCGTGGATAGATCTTTCGGGCCCGTCCTGAACCGGCCGACGCTGCGGCCGGCGAGGTCGAGCGCGCTTGGCGGCCGCCGATGTTGTTCGGCCGCTAGTTGCAGGCCGAGCCGAACCAACTCGGATTCGGTGCGGCCGGTTGCAGCCTTCAGCTCCTCGAGCAGCGCCCGGTCGGCAGGGCTGAGGCGGGCGTGGATGTACGTCTTCATTTCCCGAATGTAGCACACTATGGTTAAGTGTGCTACACCAGCACCCTGTCACCTCAGAGGCGATTGGCGAAGCGACGGTCGTCCGGCTGGTATAATCCGCGCTCTCCAATCAGCGACATACGAACCGGCACGCTCCAGGCAGATTGGCGGAGCGGCAGTGGGCTCTCAATGGAGGACTGGCGATGAAACGATTTCTCGCACTGTTTCTTGCGATGACGGCGACTGCGGTGCTTGTGGCGGCCGATCCGGTAGATGCCGTTCGCCAATCTGGTGCCGGTTGGCGGCAGGGGGCCATCGAGCAGAACAAGGCACTGCTCGAGAAATATCTTGCCGAGGATCTGGTGTACATGCACGGCGGCGGGCAGACGCAAGACAAGGCCGAGTACATGAAGGCGGTGCTGACAGGGCCCTCTCACTATGAGGCGATGACCGATCGCGGCACAAAAGTTCGTATTTACGGCAAGGTTGCAGTGCTGACCGGCCCGGTGGACGTGAAGCCGCCAAAGGGCGAGCTGTACCGCGTTCAGACCCTCGAGGTTTACACCCAGAACGGCAACGGTGTGTGGCAGATGGCGCAAAAAGAGTCTGTGCGTATTCCGCTGAAATAGCTTCCACCAAAGCCATCCGCCTTCGCCGCTGAGCCGGTTCGCGCGACAATTTCGCATCCCTTCTCGGAGGCTTTATGAGGCTGATGTCGATGTGTGTCGGATTGGCGATGCTGATGCTTCCGTTGTCTGCCGCTGCGCAAACCGGCGATCTGCCCAAGGTGAAAGGGTTCCCAACGCTCTACGTGACCGACGCAACTGGCCGCGAGACGGAAGGAAAACTCGTGAGCTGGATGGGCTCCACGCTCGTTCTGCAGACGGGCACGACGACGAGGACCTTCGCTGCGGGCGAGGTGGTTCGTGTCGATCTCAAGGGGGACTCCCTCAAGAACGGCGCGCTCATTGGGGCGGGAGTGGGAGTTGCCATGGCCGTCCTGGCTGGCCTCAGTGTCGGCGACTGCGATGATTGTGCGGGAACGTCAGTCGCGATCGCCCTAACAGTCATACCCATATACACGGCCATCGGCGTTGGCTTCGATGCGCTCTTCCACGGGCGCACGCCGTTGTGGCTCGCAAGCTCGGCTGGGAATTCCGGAAGCGGACTGACGTTCAATATCTCGCCGCAGCGGCGCAGTGCGTTCATCGGATGGAGAGTTCGATGATCAGAGTGATGGGGTTGGTGGCAGTCCTACTGAGCGTGCGAGTGGCGGCAGCCCAACCAGTTGACTTTACGAGCTTGCGCCTGCACGGCAGTTCAGTCATCTATGTGACCGATCGCGCGGGAGACACTTTCAAGGGAAAGGTCACAAGGTTGACGCCTTCGCAGCTCGAAATCTACGACGGAAAGTCCTTACGGCTATTCGGTGTTAATAGCGTGACTCGTGTCCGGGGCAACGATTCGCTGAAGAACGGCATGCTCATTGGTGGCAGCATCGGTGTGGCTGCTGGCGTCGTCGGCCACGGCTTTACGGATTGCCAGTTCGATCCACATTGCGCTCGGGGATCCCGCCGCCTCATGTTCGGTCCGCTCGGACTGGCCGCCTGGGTTGCGATCGGGGCAGTTGTTGACGCTGTGGTGCCGGGACCCAGGCAGATCTGGCCCTGAGTAAGATACCGATGTGAAAATCGCCGCGCTGGCCGCGTTCGGACTGCTCGCGTTTGGTGTGCAGGCACCGCCCGCGAACACGCCGCGCTGGGTGGAATTCGACGCCAACTTTGTGCGGACGCAGCCGGGTATGCGGAAGGTCGTCGGGTTTTTCCACAGAGGCGTCGACGGGTCCACGCGCGAGGACAGCAATGTCGACGGTCCTTCGAAGCCCGTCATCCTCATCACGAACGTGACGACGCGCCTGGAGTACACGTTCGAGGGCGGTGCCTGGACCAGCTACCCGCTGAATGTTCCGCCGCAGGGCGTGCGGCCCGACACCATCGCAAGGAACCCCCGCCAGTACGCACCAGACAAGCCGATCGATGGGATGGTTGTCGTGCGCTTCGTGAACCCGCAGGGGATCGTTCAGTTTCAGGCGCCATCGCTGAACTATTTCGCGATCCACACCGAGCGGCCTGGCGGCGGGCGCGAGACGTACTCGAACATCAATATCCGCGAGCAGCCGGCCGATCTGTTTTTGCCGCCGCCCGGAGCGGTCGTCACCGCCCGGACTGACGGATGGCGCGGTCCGATCTGGTACCCAGCGGGGGAAGCACCTCGATAGTCCTTGGTTCTTGGTCGTTGGTTCTTGGTCCGGGACGAAAGCCCGGTAATGGGTCAGTTGGCCTGTTGGAAGGGTAAACAATGCAAAGTGTCCTGAGGTCTTGGCTGGCGCTCCTGCTGGGATTCACTGGCCGCTCCAGCAGGGCACAGTTCTGGTGCGTAACGCTCCCGATGGGTGCTGTGTTTTATGCGCTCACAAAGGATGTAACTCCTGAAACTCTGTCCGGCCTGTTCATATTCTTACTCTCGCTTCTGGCGCTCATTTCGATCGTCGCCAGTTCCGTCAAGAGGCTACATGACATGAATTGGCGCGGCTGGTGGATCATCGTTTGGTATTTTGCGATGTACGTCGCGGTTGCGGAGGCTCTTGATCGAAAGGCTGACACTGAGGGCCTGATATTTAATGCAGTGCTTCTTATGCCGGGGGTTCTTCTAGGGCTCGTCCCTGGCACACACGGGGTCAATCGGTTCGGTCGAGAGCCAATCGCACTCAGGTCAAACTGACCCACAACCGAAAGCCCAGAGCCTAAAGTCCAAAGCCAAAGTAGCGTACAATCGTCAGTTCGAACTGACTCAGAAAAGTACACCCTATGGGTTGGATTGCCGTTCGCGGCGCCCGCGTTCACAACCTCAAAGACATCGACGTCGACATCCCGCGCAATAAGCTGACGGTCATCACCGGCTTGTCGGGCTCGGGTAAGTCCTCGCTTGCATTCGATACGATCTACGCCGAAGGCCAACGCCGGTACGTCGAGTCGCTGTCGGCCTACGCCCGGCAGTTTCTCGAGCAGATGGAGAAGCCGGACGTCGACTTGATCGACGGCCTGTCGCCGGCGATTTCGATCGAGCAGAAAACAACCGCGTCGAATCCCCGCTCGACAGTCGGCACCGTCACGGAAATCTACGACTATCTTCGACTGCTGTTCGCGAACATCGGCATCCCGCATTGTCATCAGTGCGGTAAGGAGATCACCGCGCAGTCGCTCGAGCGGATCATGGACATGGTCCTCCTGTATCCGCAGGACGCGCGCATCAATATCCTCGCGCCGATCGCCCGCGGCCGGAAAGGCGAGTTCAAGAAAGAGCTCGCGGAGCTGAAGCGGAAGGGCTTCACCAAAGCACGCATCGACGGCGTGTTCCGCTCGCTCGACGAGAGCATTGCGCTTGATCGGCGGCGGAATCACACGATCGAGATTGTGGTCGATCGGCTGATCGTGAAGTCCGGCATCGAGCGCCGCCTGGCGGAATCAATCGAGATGGCGCTGCATCTCGCCGACGACATCGTCGTCGTCAACACGCTCGAGGGCGGCGATCGGCTCTTCTCGCGCAAGCTGGCGTGCATCGAGTGCGGCATCAGCATGCCGGAGATGACGCCGCGGGCCTTCTCCTTCAATTCTCCGCATGGCGCCTGCCAGGAATGCCAGGGCCTGGGCGCGATGCACGATTTCGATCCGAACCACATCGTGCCGGATCAGACGAAATCATTGTTCGATGGCGCCATCCTGCCGTGGGCGAAGGGCGACAGAAAACTCGTCCGCGAGGCGATTGTGAGCCTCGGAAAGAATCTCGGCTTCGACCCGGAAACCCCCTTTCTCGGTCTGCCGAAGAAGGTGAAGGATCAGATTCTCTTCGGGGGCAACGGGAAGGGCTTCGAAGGCATCATCCCCAACCTGCGCCGCCGTTTCGAGGAAGCGTCGTGGAGCGAGCAGGAGGAGATGGACCTCTACCGCTCGCTCAGGCCGTGTGCGGTGTGCCACGGGCAGCGGTTGAAGGCGCAGAGCCTGGCGGTGAAGGTGAAGGGGCGGACGGTTTCCGAGTACGTGAACCTTCCTATCAGCGAGGCCTACGACGTTTTCAACAAGCTCAATCTCAGCGAGCGCGAGACGCTGATTGCCGGCCGTGTGCTGAAGGAGATCCAGGATCGGCTGACGTTTCTCTACGATGTTGGTGTCGGCTACTTAACGCTTGGCCGCGGCGCGACGACGCTCAGTGGGGGAGAGGGGCAGCGCATTCGGCTGGCGACGCAGATTGGCGCGAACCTGACCGGCGTGCTCTACGTGCTGGACGAGCCGTCGATTGGGCTGCATCAGCGCGACAACCGCGCGTTGCTGTCCACTCTGCATCACCTTCGCGATCTCGGCAATACGATCATCGTGGTCGAGCACGACGAAGAGACGATTCGCGTGGCCGACTACCTGATCGATCTGGGACCAGGCGCGGGTGAGCACGGTGGAAGGGTGATCTTTCAGGGGACGCCTCAGGAACTTCTCGAAGGGCAGAGGGCAGAGGGCGGAGGGCAGAGTGGCCAGGAGTCGCTGACGGGGCAGTATTTGCGGGGCGAGAAATCGATCGCCATGCCGGGCGCCAGGCGCACCGGTCTGCAGGCGCTGAAAAGAGGCGCGCTCGTCATCCGCGGGGCGCGCGAGAACAACCTGAAGAACATCGACGTGCGCATTCCCCTGGGCGCATTCGTCGCCGTCACCGGCGTCAGCGGGTCGGGCAAGTCGACGCTGGTCAACGACATCCTCTACAAGTCGCTGGCGCGCGCGCTCTATCGAGCGGGTGACGACCCCGGCGTGCACGACAAGATCGAGGGCATCGAGCACATCGACAAGGTCATCGAGATCGATCAGTCGCCAATCGGCAGAACGCCGCGCTCGAATCCCGCGACCTACACCGGGCTATTCACGTTCATCCGTGAGCTGTTTGCGATGGTGCCGGACGCCAAGGCGCGCGGCTTCAGGCCGGGACGGTTTTCCTTCAACGTGAAGGGCGGGCGCTGCGAGGGATGCCAGGGAGACGGCGTGATTGCGATCGAGATGCATTTTCTCCCGGACGTCTACGTGACGTGCGAGCAGTGCAAGGGCCGGAGGTATAACCGCGAGACGCTCGAGATTCTCTATCGCGGCAAGTCGATCGCCGACGTCCTCGATCTCACGGTCGATCAGGCGCTGCCGCTGCTCGAGAACTTTCCGCCCATCGCGAACAAGCTGCGGACGCTGCAGGATGTCGGGCTCGGCTACATCGAGCTGGGCCAGTCGGCGACGACGTTGAGCGGCGGCGAGGCCCAACGTGTGAAGCTGTCGAAGGAGCTCTCCCGGCGAGGCACCGGACGGACGCTCTACATCCTGGACGAGCCGACCACCGGGCTGCATTTCGAGGACACGCGCAAGCTGCTCGACGTGCTGAACAAGCTCGTCGACCAGGGGAACACCGTCGTGGTGATCGAGCACAATCTCGACGTTATCAAGTCGGCCGACCACATCGTCGATTTGGGGCCGGAGGGGGGCGTTGGCGGCGGCCGGGTCATCGCAGAAGGCACTCCGGAGGAGGTCGCTCAAGTGTCCGAGTCGGCGACGGGCGAGTTCCTGAAGCCTCTCTTGAGCACTGGGGAAGCGTCAGTTTTATGACGAGTGTGGTACAATTACCACAGCATTCGGACGGATTTGTGTGGCTCGAGTACCACACGTCTGCTGAGCGCTCGTTTACCCTGACCCACGTGTTTATCGACAACTCATTTCAGAATAACGACTTATCGATATTTGGCAACTCCCGTGCTGGACGGGCACCGGAATTGCTCTTTATTCAGTGCGATTAATGGACGCACAACGCACGCTTCGACGAGCCGTTTCCTGCGCCGGTATCGGACTCCACTCCGGCAAGAAGGTCACGCTGTCGCTCAAACCGGCCCCAGCGGATCACGGCATTCGCTTCAGACGCTCGGACCTTGGCGGCCTCGAAATACCGGCCACGGTGACGCATCTTGGCGGCATCCAGTACGCGACCGGCCTGTCGTTCAAGGACGGCTCGGTTGACACCGTCGAGCATCTGCTCGCGGCGCTGGTCAGCCTTGGCGTGGACAACGTCGTCGTCGAGTTGAACCATCCCGAAGTGCCCATCATGGACGGCAGCGCGGCGCCGTTTATTTATCTGATTCACGAAGCGGGTCTGAAGCGGCAGAATGCGCCGAAGCGCTTTCTGAAGGTGGTTCGTCCGATTTCGCTGTCGCGCGGCGACAAGCGCATCGCGCTCTATCCGTCGGATCACTTCAAGGTGACGTACAGCATCAGCTTCGATCATCCGTTGCTTCGGCATCAGACGCGGACGCTGCAGATTTCCGAAGAGTCGTTCATCGAAGAGATCGCGCCGGCGCGCACGTTCGGCTTCCTGAAGGAAGTGGAAATGCTGCGTCAAAACGGCCTGGCGCTGGGCGGCTCGCTGGAGAATGCCATCGTGCTCGGCGAAACCGGCGTGCTGAACGCGCTGCGATTCGAAGACGAGTTCGTGCGCCACAAGATTCTCGACGTGATCGGCGACCTCGCGCTCGTCGGCTATCCGGTGATCGGCCATCTGGTGGCGCACCGCGGCGGCCACGCGCTGCACACGGCGTTTGCCGGCAAGATCCTCGAAGAAACTGATGCCTGGCGGGTGGTCGAAGGTGAGTACGATCCGGCGCACATCAGCGGTCCTGTGACAATCCCCGTCAAGAGCGCGCCCAGGCTCGCTAACTAGATCGCCGAGCCCCGGTTTCGGTCTATAATATTAACCTTCTAACAGTGCGGTATTTCCTCGTACGGCTGCTGTTTGCCGGCGTCATCGTCGCGGTTGCGGCGGGGCCAGGACGCCAGATGGCGCCGAAGGTCTACGCGCAAACGGCTGTCGCTCAGCCAGCGCGCGCACCAGTCCTCGCAGCGGCAATCGTGCCGCCACCGCCTCCGGCACCCCAGCTGGCGAGCCTCGTCGGCACCTATTGCGTCACTTGTCACAACGATAAGGTCAAGACCGCCGGGCTCTCGCTGCAGGCACTCCAGTCGCTCGATCAACGCGACATGCCCGCCCACGCCGACGTGTGGGAGAAGGTGATGCGCAAAGTGAAGTCGGGCGATATGCCCCCGACAACCGTTCGTGTTCGCCCGGACGGGCAAACATCGGCGGCGTTTGCGACCTACGTCGAGTCGGTGCTGGATTGGTCGGCGACAGCCCACCCGAATCCCGGGCGGGCGCCGGTTCATCGTCTGAATCGCGCGGAATACAGCAATGCCATCCGTGATCTTCTCGCCGTCGATGTTCGTCCGGGCGAGTGGCTGCCGGTCGATGACTCTGGATATGGCTTTGACAACATCGCGGCCGTTCTTTCGACATCTCCCGCGCTGCTCGACCGTTATCTGTCGGCCGCCCGCAAGGTCAGCCAGCTTGCCGTCGGCGATCTCACATTGAAGCCCGCCGAAGACATCTACGACGCGAAACGCGATCTGCTGAAGGGCGTGCGGAACGAGCAGCTGAACGACGATCTGCCGTTCGATTCACGCGCCGGCATGTCGGTGCAGCATTATTTCCCCGTCGATGGCGAGTATGTGTTCAAGGTCAGGTTCCTCGGCGTGCTTGCGGGCACCGACGAGGCGGCCGCCGATCCGTATCAGGTGCGCGTGCCGGTGAAGGCCGGGCTGCACACGATCGGCGTGACGTCTCCCCGCGAGAATTTCAAGACGGAAGCAGAAGCGCCTGGAGGCCGCGGTGGCGGGAGGGCCGCCGGGCCGCAGCTGCCGGCGCCAGTCGACTTACGAGTAAACGGTGCGCGCGTGAAGCGGTTCGACGTTGTGGGTCTCACGCCGAACATCAACAAGC
>JAMQPK010000043.1 GCA_023717525.1 Vicinamibacterales bacterium
GTTCACACGAGCAACGTCGGGCCGGCGACCGGTTTTGTCGTGCGGTTCGAGGGTGGGCCGACCGTTTACTTCGCCGGCGACACCGCGCTGTTCGGCGATATGCGGATGATAGGAGAGCGCTATAAGCCGGACATTGCTTTCCTGCCTATCGGCGATCGATACACGATGGGCCCTGAAGATGCGGCGATCGCGGCGGAGTGGCTCGGCGCGAAAACCGTCGTGCCGATGCACTACGGCACGTTTCCAGAGCTCACAGGCACAGTCGACGAGCTGCGCGCGTTCGCGGCGCCGAAGGGAATCGAAGTGATTCAGCTTCGTGCTGGAGAAACGACGAGCTGAAAAGATGAAATTCCTTCGTGTCTTCGTCCTTCTTCGTGTCTTCGTGTTCCTGGCGCCGCCTGCCGCGGCGCAGACGCTCGAGCCCATCCGCTACACGCTGAGCTTTCCGGCGCCTCTTGCACACTACGTGGAAGTCGAGGCCACATACCCGACCGACGGGCAAGCGCAGATCACGCTGATGATGCCTGTCTGGACGCCCGGTTCCTATCTGGTCCGCGAGTTCTCGCGCAACGTCGAAGCGCTATCCGCGACCGATTCGAACCGCGATCCGTTGCCCGTGGAGAAGACTCGAAAGAATCGCTGGCGAGTGCAGACCAATGGCGCGCGCTCCGTGGCGGTGCACTACCGCGTGTATGCGCACGAGATGAGCGTCCGCACGAATTGGATAGACGACGAGTTTGCTTTGCTGAACGGCGCGCCGACGTTCATCACGTTGCTGACGGGGTTGAATCGCCCGCATGAGGTGAAGCTCGTGCTTCCACCCGCGTGGTCTCGAAGCGTCTCCGCGATGCCGGCAGGAAACGCCGCAGATACGTATCGGGCCGCCGACTACGACGCGCTCGTCGACTCTCCGATCGTCGCAGGGAATCCGGCGATTTACGAGTTCAGCGCCGCGGGCAAACGTCACTTCCTCGTGAACGTCGCCGAACGTGGCGACTGGGACGGCAAGAAGGCCGCGCAGGACCTGGCTACGATCGTTCAGAAGACGATCGATTTCTGGGGAGCGGCGCCCTACGACAAGTACTACTTTTTGAACGTCATCGGTGGTGCCGGTGGAGGACTCGAACACAAGAGCTCGACGGTCCTGAACCCTGGCCGCGATTCGACGAAGACGCGCGAGAGCTATCTGGACTGGCTCAGCACGGCCAGCCACGAGTTTTTTCACGCCTGGAACGTGAAGCGCCTTCGGCCCATCGAGCTTGGCCCATTCGACTACGAGAACGAGGTCTACACGCGGAGCCTGTGGTTCGTGGAGGGCGTCACCGACTACTACGCCGATCTTCAGAATCATCGCGCCGGTGTGACGACGATAGAGGAATATCTGCAGGCATTGTCTGGAGAGATCGCCGATCTTCAGACAACTCCCGGCCGGTTGGTGCAGCCGGCCGAGCTTGCGTCCTACGATGCCTGGATCAAGTACTACCGGCCGGACGACAACAGCGCGAACGTGTCCATCAGCTACTACACGAAGGGCCTTGTCATCGGATTCGCGCTCGACGCCAAGATTCGCCGTTTAACCGGCGGTGCGAAATCGCTCGATGACCTGATGCGCGTGATGTATCAGCGTTTCTCCGGCGCAAAGGGCTTCACTGCCGAGAATCTGCGAGCGACCGCCGTGGAAATCGCCGGGGCGTCTAACGGCGCGGAACTTCGCCGGTGGTTTGCCAGAGTGCTGGAAACGACAGACGAGATCGAATACACCGAAGCGCTGGATTGGTATGGTCTGCAGTTCAAGCCCGCACCGGCCCAATCGAAGGCCTGGCTCGGCGTCAAGACGCGGGCCGATAACCAGCGCACCGTCGTGACGGAAGTTCGTCGCGGGTCGCCGGCCGCGGAAGCGGGCATCACCTTGAACGACCAGATCGTCGCCGTGAATGATGCCGCGGTCACTTCGGCGCAGCTTGCGCAGTCGCTGGCGGCAGTTGGTGCCGGCAACACGGCGCATGTGACGATCGCGCGTCGAGGCGTGACACGGGCCATCGACGTCACGCTGGCCGCGGACCCGGCCGACGCGTGGTCGCTGGAGGTCCGGACGAATTCGCGGCCGGATGAAACTACCCACCGCGCTTCGTGGCTTTCAGGTCCTTAGGCCTTGGTCCTTGGTCCTTGGTCCGTACGACGATGGACGATGGACGATCGACGATCGACGATCAGTGCGAATGCGTCATCCCCGCCAGCATCGCTCCAGTGGTGAATCGATAGCGCAGAAAGAAGTGCAGTGACACCGGGCCGCCGTAGCTCTCCTTCAGGTTCTCCGGCACGTAGTACATCGTGATATCGCCGCCAATTCCCAGGCGTGCGCGCATTCCCTTGTTCAAATCGCGCGTATAGCCGAGCGTGAACGCACCGATGTTCGAGAGCGGATGACCGTCGACGACGCCTCCGTGATGGTCGCCGATGATGTGAATGATGTCTTTTGTCACGAGTTCCGAGCGCGAGTAGAAGTAGTTGCCGTCCAGCCAGGAAATCTGGCTTTCAAGGAGGACAGCATTGAGTGGGCCCACCACCGGCTCGCGATTCTGTCCCCACGCCGCGAACAGTTGGGTCGAGATCGGGCCGGTGTGCGTGTGACCGATCGACGCTGTGAGGCGCGTGACATCGCCCGGATGCGCCGGATCGGGTTCGTTCAACCACCCGCCAGACGCCTGCGCCTCCCAGGCTCCCCGCTTCCATGTGCCCCGGACGGCAAACGAGTCGAGTGCGCCGAGATCGATATCGGTGCGCCGCTCGTCTGGTTCGCGGCCACGAAACCATGACCCTTCGACCACTCCACTTCCGCGCGCGAGCCCGAACGACAGAACGCCGGGCGTGGCGTGCGTCGAATCCAGATTGTGATGCGAGAGAGGCGCCTGCGGATTCTCTGCAGCCGACGCCCGGTGCATGTAGGCTGTTGGTCCGAGCGCAGGCGAGCCCACGACGGCCGCGGTGGCCGTCATCGCCCAGGCCCCGAACGGACGCGCGTAGGACGTGCCGAGGCTGGAGATCAGATCGTGCGGATGCTGATAATCGATCAGCGGTTGATTGTTGTAGGTTTCGCCGGTTTGAAACACCTGCGCGGAGCCGATGTCTTTCATCGTGAACGGCTCGAGCGAGATCATCGAAAACAGATTCACGCGGCCCTGTCCTGCCTGCCGCTCGCCTGAACCCATGAACCAGTTCTGTGATTCGACGTTCGTGAAATCCGTGAACTCGCGGGTCTGTTGATTCACTCCGGCGAAGATGTTCGCGTCCAGACGCCACTGCCAGGGGCTCGACGTCTGCGCGGCGACTCGAGTAGGGAAAATCGTGGTGAGCGCGCAAACCAAGAAAATGGATTTGACATTATCCGACATGCAAGAGGACCATAGGCTTTGATTATGCGCGTTTTTCGCGCCCGCTCGAGCATCGTCACGTCGCTGGTCCTTGCGTGGCAGCTGGTCGCCGTGTTGTTCGTGCCGGCTGCATTGTGCTGCCGCAAGGGCGACGGGTCGACAGCGCAAGGGCAATCAGCGAGCGCGATGGCCGATTGCCCGATGCATCACGAAGAAGCGGCGACCGAGCCATCCTGTCCGCTTCACAGCGCCAGCAATGGCACGCACGAGTGCGACTGCCCGACGCTTGGATGCGCGCAGACCGACAACGGATTCATGGCGTTGTACGGCCCCATCGGAGTGCTGCCGGCGCCAACACTGATGCCGGCGCCGCTCATCGCAAGCGACCCGGCAGCCGCACTCACTCCTTCAGCCATCAGCCTCGCTCCCGTTCCCGTCGCCCCTCCTCCTCGCGCGTAAGCCTCGCCGTTTCAGTTCAACGAGCAACCAGGCCGAGGTGTATCGGCGTACGCCGCTTTGGCGTCCGCGGAGGATGGATCCATGAAAACGAGACTCGTCGCGCTCGTCGCGTGCTGCGCATTCGTCTTTGCGCACACTGCGATGGCGCAGGAAACGATCAATCAGGGCAGCATCAGCGGACGGATCACCGATCCGTCTGGCGCGGTCGTGCCGGGCGCACAGATTACCGCCCGCCAGACCGAGACGAACGTCACGGCCGAGACCGTGACCGATGCTGAAGGGCGCTTTCGGTTCCCGTACCTGCGGGTTGGACCGTACGAGGTCAAAGTACGCCTGCAGGGCTTTACCGAAGCGACGCGTGTGTTGACGCTGACGGCCGGCTCGGCGTTCGAACTTCCTTTCTCGCTGACAGTGGGTGCGTTGGATGCGAACGTCACGGTGACCGCAGAGGAAACCGTGATCGAGACGGCGCGAAGTCAGATATCCAACACCGTGTCACAAACGGAAGTGAATGACGTGCCGCTCAACGGCCGGAACTTTCTCGATTTGGCGTTGCTGGTGCCTGGTGTTTCTCCGACAAACACCGGCAGCACGCAGTTGTTTGCCGAGACATCGGCAGTTCCCGGACAGGGGTTGTCGATAGGGAGCCAGCGCAACTTCTCGAACAACTTCATCGTGGATGGGTTGTCGGCCAACGACGATGCCGCGGGGTTCAGCGGCATGCCGTACGGTGTCGATGCGGTCGATCAGTTTCAGGTGGTTACCTCAGGCGGGCAGGCCGAGTTGGGCCGTTCGCTCGGTGGCTACATCAACGTTGTGACCAGAAGCGGCACCAACACCCCTCGTGGCGAGCTCTACGGATATTTCCGCGACGACGCGTTCAACGCGCGCAACGCACTCTCTGGAACGAAGCTGCCGATGAACCAGAAACAATACGGCGCAAGCATGGGTGGACCGATCGCGCGGAACCGGACGTTTTTCTTTTCGAACGTGGAGCAGCGAAAGCTGGATCAGACGGGGTTGGCGACGATCACGCAGCAAAACGTCGACATCATCAACACCAGGCTGGCCGCGGTGAACTACGGCGGCTTGCCCGTTTCCACAGGCATCTACGAAAATCCCGTTCACACGACCAACTTTCTGGGGAAGGTGGACCATCAGCTCAGTGGCAGCGATCAGTTGAGCGTCCGCTACAGTCTCTACGACGTCACCTCCAGCAACTCACGCGGTGCCGGCGGGCTGAACGCGCCAAGCGCGTCGGCGGCACTGGACAACATCGACCAGGCGGTGGCGTTCAGCAACACTGTGACCTTGTCCGCACGAACCGTGAATGAGACGAGAGTGCAGTTTGCGTACGGCGATCTCAAGGCGCCGTCAACCGATCCGATCGGCCCGACCGTCAGCATCGCCGGCGTCGCCACCTTCGGCACCTTTCAAAGCAGCCCTACGCTGCGAGTCAACAAGATGTACCAAGTCGTGGACAACATCTCCCATCAACGGGGGGCGCACGCGCTTCGTGCGGGCATCGACTTGCTCTACAACGACGACACGATCTCGAATCCGGGGGCCCGTCGCGGCTCTTACGCGTTTTCGTCGCTCGCGAACTTCCTGACGGGCACCTACAACAACGCGGGCTTCACGCAGGCGTTTGGCGAAACCACTGTGACGCAAGGCAACTCCAACGTGGGGTTCTATGCTCAGGACGAGTGGAAGGTAGGGCCGAGTGTGACCGTGAACGCCGGTCTGCGCTATGACCTGCAGTTGCTGGAAACCATCAATACCGACAGCAACAATGTGTCCCCGCGGCTGGGCTTCGCCTGGTCGCCGTCGGCACTGGGGCGGACGGTCGTCCGCGGCAGCGCGGGTCTTTTCTACGACCGCGTTCCGCTTCGTGCAGTGGCGAATGCGTTGCTCTCGGCCGGAAATACGACCAACCTGGACGAACTTCGTCGAATCAGCATCGGTCTTTCTCCGACTCAGGACGGCGCCCCGACGTTTCCAGCCATCCTGAGCGCGTTCGTGCCGACGGTCGCGCTGGTCAACTTCACGACGATGGATCCGCACATGAGGAATGGGTATTCCAGGCAGGGGAGCGTCGAAGTGGAGCGACAGCTCGGGCAGGGAACCACGTTGAGCGTGAGCTATCAGTACTTGCGAGGGGCGAATCTCATCATGTCGGTGAACCAGAACGTGCCAAGCTGCGTGGCCGTTGGTTCGAACAACGGTTGTCGCCCGAACCCGAGCTACGCTAACAACAGCCAGTATTCGCCTGCGGCCAGCTCCACATATCAGGGTCTGCACGTGTCCTTCGTGCAACGGCCCACCGGGTGGGGACACTACCGCGTCTCCTACACGCTGTCGAAATCGATGAACAACGTGGGCGAGAATTTTTTCAGCTCACCCATCGATCCGTACGACATTTCAAAGGATTGGGGGCGATCGGACGACGACCAGCGCCATCGATTCATTGCGTCGGGCACGGTCGACTACCGTGGTTTCCACCTTGGCAGCATGCTGCAGGCGTACTCGGCTCTGCCTTTCAATATCACGTCCGGTGTGACGACGATCCAGGGCACGGCAGGCAGACCGATCGTGGATGGCGAGTTCATTCCCCGAAATGCCGGGATCGCCAGCACGTTCTTCACGCTGAGCGCACGGCTGAGCCGTGCGTTCTCTATTGGCGGCAGCCGTGAGATCGAGGGCGCGGTGGAAGCGTTCAATCTGACCAATCGCCGGAACGACCTGACGCGAAACGGAAATTTCGGGGCCGGGGCCTATCCCACCAACCCATCACCCACATTCGGGCAGATTACTGCGGTGGGCGATCCACGTACGCTGCAGTTTGCGGTGCGAGTGAGGTTCTAATGCGAATCCTGATGCGGCTGACGGCGTCGATTTGCATTGCTCCTGCAATGGTCGTCGCGACGGCATGTGGAAGGGAACCTGCCCAGCCCGCTTTGGAAGAGCGCCGGCCGGCTCCGATCGAGCCGGTTCGGCTCGCCGTGGCCGGTGCGAAGAACGGGATGGTGTCGTTGGCCGCATCCGGAACGCATGTCGTTGCCGTCTGGACGGCGACGAGGGATGACGCGATGAACATCCACGCTGCCACGAGCGAAGACGGCGGCGCGACATTTTCGACGCCCGTGCGTGTGAACGATCGGGACGGCGACGTGTCGGCCAATGCCGAGCAGCCGCCGCGCGTCGCGGTCGCCGGCTCGGACGTGTCGGTGATTTGGCCCTCCAGAAAGAGCGGGACGTCTGCGATTCGCCTGTCGCGCTCGCGTGATGGAGGCCGTTCGTTCGGTCCGGCGGTGACGATTCACAACGAATCGCTGCCTGGCGCGCGTGGGTGGGCAGGACTTGCCGTCGACGGGGAAGGGACCGCCCACGCGGTTTGGCTGGATGGACGCGATGCCGTAACAACAGGTCATACGCATGCCGGGACGAATCACGCCGCAATGAATCACGCCGCCATGAAGGCCGCTCCGCGACAGGACGTGTATCAGGCGCTCATCGCGCCGGATGGCCGGGTCACCGAGGCGCACGTGGCCCGCGATGTGTGCTTCTGCTGCAAGACTGCGGTGGGCATTGGACCGAGCGGCCGCGTGAACGTTGCGTGGCGCCACATTTTTCCAGGCAGCATGCGCGACATCGCGATGGCGACATCAATCGATGGCGGCCGTCATTTCAGCGAGCTCGCCCGTGTGAGCCAGGATAAATGGGAACTGAGCGGATGCCCCGACGACGGGCCGGGCATGGCCGTGGGCTCGCACGACGACGTGCACCTGGTGTGGCCGACGCTGGTGAACCAGGCGGAGCCGCAGAAGGCGATTTTCTACAGCACGACAACCGATGGGAAGACGTTCTCGCCGCGCATCCGGTTGTCGGCAGAAAGTCAGAGCGACGCCGCGCACCCGCAGATTGCCGTCGATGGCGCCGGCAATCTGGCCGCGGTATGGGACGAACAGCAGGGCGACACGCGACAGGTCATCGTGCGCCGGATGGACGCAGGCGCGACATTCGGCGTGCCCGTGGCCATAGGGGGACCCACGTCGGCGTTCTATCCCTTTGTTCTTTCGGTCAACGGAAGTTTTCTCGCCGCCTGGACGACGGGTTCGGGCGACGCCTCGGCCATCGTCGTGCGCCGTCTCGACGGGATCGCAGCGAGCGGCTCACCCTGAGCATCGCGCATTGCTATCTACGAAGACATTCGTATATGATCCGCCGCCGTGACGAACCCGAAGCCGACTGAAGGCGAGCTGGCCATCCTTCGCGTCATCTGGGATCGCGGGCCGAGCACCGTGCGCGAGATCCACGACGTGCTGGGACGCACGGGCTACACGACCATCCTGAAGCTCCTGCAGATCATGACGGAGAAAGGGCTGGTCACCCGCGACGAGACTGGCCGCACGCACGTGTATCGCGCGCGCCGTTCCCAGGCTCAGACGCAGCGGCAGCTGATCCGCGATTTGGTGACCAGAGCCTTCGATGGCTCCGCCGCCAAGCTCGTCATGCAGGCACTTGCCACCAAGCGCGCAACCCCCGCAGAGCTTCAACAGATCCAGCGGTTGATCGACCGATCGACGCGCGGGCGTGCGGACTGACATGACGGCATTTCTCCAGAACCGCGCGTTGGCCGTGCTTGGCGGGGTCCTGTTTCACTCGCTCTGGCAGGGTGTACTCGTCGCGACTGCTGCAGCGGTCGGCCTCTGGCTGCTGCGACGCTCACCGGCCTCATGGCGGTACACGATGGCGTACGCCAGCCTTCTCCTGCTCCCGGTCGCTTCTGCGATTTCCTTATGGTGCGCTCTGGCCGGAGGGGCCGTGCCATTGCTGTGGATGACGACGTCGTTCCTGCAGGCGTGGCGACCGATGCTCTCGTGGCTGGCCGTCGCGTGGATATTGGGGGTCAGCGTCGCGTCGGTCAGGGTCGCCGGAGGCTGGTTGCGCGTCAGGCAAATACGCAGCACCGTGATGGCGGCCGATCCACTTTGGCAGCGCGCCGTGGACGCGATGGCAACGCGACTCGGCGTTCGCCAGTCGGTTCGTCTCGTCGAAACGGCAATGGCAGAGGTCCCAGGGGTCGTCGGTTGGCTGTCGCCGATGATCTTGTTTCCGGTTGGCGCGATGGCTGGGCTGAACGCCGTGCAGATTCGACTCATCATCACGCACGAGCTGGCGCACATCAGGCGCGACGACTATCTGTTCAACGTCATTCAAACAACGATCGACACGGCGTTCTTCTATCACCCGGGCGTCTGGTGGCTCTCGAAGCGAATCAGGATCGAGCGCGAGCACTGCTGCGATGACGTCGTCGTCGTCGAGTCCGGCGAGCCAGATCTTTATGCCGCTGCCCTGGTGAGCATCGAACGGCTGCGAGCTGATGCATCACCGAGGCTGGCGTTGGCGGCTGGTGGAGGCGATCTGCTGGGCCGCATCCAACGCTTGATCAACCGGCCAGCGTTCAGCACGTCTCGCGCGCCGGCATGGGTGATTGCCATGTGGGTTGCCCTCCCGCTGTCGCTGGCGACAGTGTCGATCGCGGCATCCACTCCGATACTGGGCAGCCATCTGAACGATGGCTCGACCCTGCTGGTTGGCGCCTTTCTCGGTTTCATCCTGGGGATGAGGCACGCGCTCGAGCCCGATCATCTCGTCGCTGTTTCCACGTTGGTGACCGAGAAGCATGACGGTCTGAGTGGCGCGCGCCTGGGAGCATGGTGGGGCATTGGCCACACGGCGACGCTCGTGCTCGGAGGCACGATCCTCGTGCTCGTCCAATTCTCGATGCCTGAGGGTCTGGCCAACGGACTTGAGTTCGCTGTGGCGTTGATGCTGATCGGACTCGGGGCGCGAGCTCTGCGGACGGCGTGGAGGATGGCCTCGACCGGAGCAGAGACCGTTCACTCGCATGGTGCACGCACGCACGCGCACCGGATGGTTGCCGATCACGTGCACGTCGGGCCGTTCGCCATGGCCACACGCCCGCTCCTGGTGGGCCTGGTCCACGGGATGGCCGGAAGCGGGGCGCTCGCGGCGCTGGTAATGGCGAGCCTTCCTTCGGTCGGTGCGCAGCTTGCCTACATTCTGGTGTTTGGCTTGGGATCGACGCTCGGGATGATGTTGTTGTCGGGACTCGCAGGCGTGCCGCTTGGGAAACTTACTCGCCAGCCGGCAACGTTCGCGTGGGTCTCGGGCGTGGCGGGCGCGGTCTCCGTCGCCGTCGGCTTGCTGTTCGCGCTGATCCTCTTGTCCACCTCCGCCGGTGCACAAACGTCGAGCGGCCACCTGGCGGGTACGCTGAAGGACGCGACGGGTGGCGTGCTGCCCGGAGTGCTCGTGGAACTCACACGGCCCGGGTTGTCGCAGGCGGTTTCAACAACCACGAACCGCGTAGGGGAGTTTCAGTTCGACGCCCTGGCGTCAGGTCAATACGACGTCACCTTTACGTTGATCAATTTTGCTCCGCTCACCAGGCGCGGCGTGTCCGTGACCACGCAGACAACGCTGGACGCAATCCTGCAGCTCACGCTGACCGCCGACGTCACGGTGACAGGGCGGGGCACATTCACGAACCTCGCGGATGTCGCCGACCCGACGGCTAACCTCGTCGGCGTTGCGGATTCTGCCAGCGAAGGGGCAATCACCGCCCGTCAGATCGAAATGCGGCCCATCATGCGGGCCGGTGAAGTACTCGAGGCGGTTCCCGGTCTCATCATCAGCCAGCACAGCGGCGAAGGGAAGGCCAACCAGTACTATTTGCGCGGATTCAATCTCGATCACGGTACCGACTTCGCCACGACCATCGCCGGCATTCCCGTTAACATGCCCACGCATGGACACGGTCATGGGTACACCGATGCGAATTTTCTGATTCCGGAGCTGGTCAGCGGCGTGCAGTTCAAGAAGGGTCCCTACTATGCCGAGGAGGGGGACTTTTCGGCTGCAGGCGCGGTCAACGTGAACTACGTCAATAGCCTTGAGAGCCCCGTCGTTGAAGTGAGCGGCGGCGGGGAAGGCTGGGGACGTGTGCTCGCCGCAGGCTCCATGAAAGTGGGGCGAGGTGATGTGCTCGGAGCGGTTGAACTCAATCACAACGATGGACCATGGGAGCTGCCCGACGACTACCGCAAGCTCAACGGCGTCGTCCGTTACAGCCAGGGTGGGGCGGCGGCCGGATTTTCGCTGACGGGCATGATGTATCACGGCGAATGGAACTCCACCGATCAGGTGCCCGATCGGGCCATTCAGTCCGGATTGATACCCCGATTCGGCAACATCGATCCGAGCGATGGTGGAGAGACGCATCGCTATAGCGCGTCGACCGATGCGCAGTGGGCGGGCGCGCAGAGCGTGACGCGCGCCAATGCCTACCTGGTGAACTACAAGCTGAACCTGTTTTCGAACTTCACGTACTTTCTCGACGATCCCGATAACGGCGATCAATTCGAGCAGGCTGACGAACGCAACGTGATGGGCGGACGTCTGAGCCATCGCCGCCTGGATCGATGGGGCGGCCGGCCGGCAGAGAATCTGTTTGGCGTGCAGGTGCGGCACGATGCCATCGGTACCGTCGGGCTGTATCACACCCACGAGCGCGAGAGGCTCTCGACGACTCGCGAAGACAGTGTCGGGCAGACCTCGATCGGGTTCTTCGCGCAGAACGAATACCACTGGACCCCGGTGATTCGCACGACTGTCGGCCTTCGTACGGACATCTTCCGCTTCAACGTGACGAGCGACGATCCCGAAAATTCCGGGGTGAAGACGAGCGCGCTGGCCAGCCCGAAGGTGTCGACGGCATTTGGACCGTGGGGAGGGACCGAGCTCTACATCAACGCGGGCTACGGCTTCCACAGCAACGACGCCCGAGGCGCCACCATTACCCGCGATCCTGGAACCGGCGATCCTGTCGACCCGAGCACGCCTCTCGTGCGAGCGCGTGGCGCCGAAGTGGGATTCCGCACGGTCCGCATCCCACATGTGCAGACGACGGTGTCTGTCTGGGGGCTGGCCATCGAGTCCGAGCTGCTGTTTGTCGGCGACGCCGGAACAACCGACGCCGGTCGCCCGAGCCGCCGGATGGGAGTCGAGTGGGCGACTTACGCCAGCCCGCGACCCTGGCTGTCGGTCGATGCAGACGTCGCGATTTCTCGCGCGAGGTTCACCGATGAAGACGAGGCGGGGGACTACATTCCCGGGTCGGTCGAGTCGGTCGTGTCGGCCGGACTGACGGCAGACTATCGCCGCATGATGGGAAGCCTGCGGCTGCGCTATTTTGGACCACGCGCGCTCGTTGAGGACGACAGCGTCCGCTCCGAAGGCACGGCGCTGGTCAACCTGCAGGCCGCCTACCGATTTTCACGTCGAGTCAGCCTCGTACTCGACGTATTCAATCTTTTTGACGAAGAGGCGAGCGACATCGACTACTTCTATGCGTCGCGGCTGCCCGGCGAGCCGCTCGCCGGTATCGATGACGTCCACACGCACCCGGCGCTACCACGATCGGTACGGCTCACGCTCAGGCTTGGGCTCTAGCGACTCGGTAGCACCTGTATCGATCCTGGGTGGATCGAGACTTCCCATTGTCGATCGGTGGCGACGCCAAGCCGTTCGTACGCCAGCTTTGGAATTTCAATCTCGAGATCGTAGTCTCCCTGGCTCGGTCGCCCCGCCAGCGCAAGCCTGAAGTACAGAATCCACGTCGTCCCTTCGTCGCGCTCGCCGACGATGTCGCCGCGGAAGAGATTTGTCTGGCGCAGGTTGTCGGAGACGACGCGGTTCTTCCGGATAAGCCTGACGTATTCCGGACGAACGAAGAAAGCCAGCTCGTCGCCGGTTCGCGGGCGCAGATCGTGACTGGGCGACAGCGCAGCTTCCAACTGCACACCGCGCCAGTTCAGGATCACGGCTTCCGGCTTCGTTCCCGCGATTGCTCCTCGAAGAATGTTTCGCGCGCCGATAAGCCTTGCGACGCGCTCGGACGAAGGATTCCAGAGGAGGTCGTTTTTCGGCACTGCCTCGGTCGTGCGGCCACCCTCGCAGAGTACGACGACGTCGGCGATTTGGTAGGCCTCTGAAAGATCGTGCGTGACCAGCACAGCCATCTTTCCCCACTCGCGAAGCGTCTGGCTCAGCTCGGCGCATAACTCGCGTCGCAGCGGCGCATCGAGCGCCGACAGAGGCTCGTCGAGCAGCAGCAGATCGGGATCTGTTGCGAGGGCACGCGCGAGCGCCACGCGCTGCTGCTGTCCACCCGACAGTTCGGATGGATAGTGCGACTCGAGGCTCTGCAGTCCCAGGCGGTCGAGGAACAGGGGTCGGGTGCCTTGCTTCCTCCCGTATTCGATGTTCTCTCTCACCGTCATGTGCGGAAACAGCGCGTATCCCTGAAAGACGTAGCCGATTTTGCGTTGCTGCGGCCGGACGTCTATTCGCTTCTGCGAATCGAACAACTCGCGGTCCGCACAGACGATGCGCCCATCGTCTGGTGTCACCAGGCCCGCGATGCACTGCAGCGTGAGTGTCTTGCCGGAGCCGGACGGTCCCACGAGCGCGACAATGGGCTGGCGGCTCGTCCACTGCGCATCGAGTGAAAAGCTGCCGAGGCGCTTTCTGAGGGCAACACTCAGCATGGATCAGTAGCGAAGGCGGGCAACGCGCCCGAGGGCGAGCATCAGGACCACCACCAGCCCGACGCTGATGAGCGCCAGACTATTGGCCTGCGCGAGTTGATTGGACTGAACGTGATCGTAGATCGCTAACGGCATGGTTTGAGTTCGGCCTGGGATGTCGCCGGCGACCATTAAGGTGATCCCGAAGTCTCCCAGCGCCTTGCAGAACGCGAGCACAGTACCGGCGAGGATCGACCGCCACGCCAGTGGGATCGACACGGTCCAGAAGATGCTCCAATCGGAATGGCCGAGCGTTTGCGCCGCTTGTTCGAGACGCTGGTCGATCGATTCGAAGCCGGCCTGCGCGGTTTTGATCAACAGAGCAAACGACCCGACCACCGCGGCGAGCACGGCCGCGCGCCACGTGAACGCCAGCTCGATACCCCGAACATCGAGAAACCGGCCCACGGGGCCGCGGCGTCCGATGACCATCAGCAGGTAGTACCCGAGCACTGTCGGAGGAAGCACGAGCGGTGTCAGCAGCGTGGCGCTGACGAGATCGCGTCCAGGGAAATGCCGCCGGGCAAGGAACCAGGCCAGTGGAACGCCGATGGCGGCCGTGACGACCGTTGCGAGCAGGGCCACGCGAAGCGAGAGGACAATCGGGAACCAGTCCATGCTCAGAAGTCTTCACCGGGAAGTAGAAACCCGAGCTGACGCATCACGGGTCGCCCCTCCACACCGTTGACGAACTCCAGAAACGACCGTGCCAATCCCGGCTGCTTCGTTCGCGTCACGACGCAGGCTGCCTGATTGATTGGCGCGTGCAGGCTGGCGTCGAGAAACGTCCACGAGAGGTCCGGCGTGTCGACGATCGACCTCGCCACGATACCCGCGTCGGCGGCGCCGCTGCGGACAAACTGGACGGCCTGCTGCACGTTCTCGCCGAATACGAGCTTCGGCTGGACGACGCTCCACAGTTCCATCGCCTCGAGCGCTTCCCTGGCCGCGACTCCGTAGGGCGCGTGCGCAGGATTCGCAATGGCCACCCGCCGTACCCGTGGGTCGGCAAGGTCAGGCAGGGAAGCGATCCGAAGCGGGCTCGTTTTCAGCGCGGCAACCACGATCCGCCCCCTGGCGTACCGGACACGCGTGTTGGCCAGCACGAGGCCGTCCGGCGCGAGCCCGTCGATGAAGGCGTCGCTGGCGGAAAAAAACACGTCGGCCGGCGCGCCGTTGCGAATCTGCTGGGCCATGGTGCCCGAAGACCCGAGCACGACCGTCACTTTGGCACCCGCCGCGCCCTCGAACAGTGGAACAATCTTCTGAAGGGCAGGCCCGAGATCGGACGCCGCAAATACCGTCAGCTGCGGCAGCTGTCGGGCGGCGGCGCCTGTGGACAGCAGCCAGAGACACGCGAGAACGGCAGGAATCGCAAGACGTTTCATGCTAGTCGATTTAATATGATACCATACGATTTTTGCACCAATTTACGGTGAATTCATGGCTGATTTGATCGGCGTTCGCGATGCCGCGCGGCGCCTTGGGGTGAGCTACCCGACCCTGAAGCAGTGGATCTACAAAGGCACGGTTCGCACCGTGCAGACGGCCGGTGGTCACCATCGCATCACCGAATCCGAAATCGAACGGTTCCTTGCCAGACGCGACACGCGCGCCGGCGCCAGCCCGGCGAAAAGATCTCGACGCCCGTCCCGTCCGCCGATCGTGCTGGCGGCCCTGAGCGGCCGCAATCAGCTTCGCGGCATCGTCGAGGAAGTGCGTGCCGATGGGCTAATGGCGCAGATTCGACTGCGCGTCGGCGATCAGTCGCTCACGGCCATCATCACGCGAGACGCCATCGACGCGCTGCACCTGAAGCGGGGTGACGAGGCTCTCGCCGTCATCAAGTCCACTGAAGTCATGATCGCCAAACAATGACTCAGTCTTCAATTCTCCAATCGTCAATCTTCATTGTCCTGGGCGCCGTGCTCTTTGCGCAGCAGGCCCCGTCTGTCGCGGCGACAATGACGATCGCGGGTGATGTGGCGAAGCCGCAGACCTTGAGCGTTGCCGAGCTGAAAGCAATGCCGCGCACGTCGATGAAGGTGACCGATGAAAAGGGAAGGGCCGCGGCCTATGACGGCGTGCTCGTCGCAGAAATCCTGCGCCGTGCGGGTGCAACGATGGGGCCGGCGCTGAAGGGCACAGCGCTCAGCGCGTATGTCGTGGTGACGGCGCGCGACGCCTATCAGGTGGTCTTTTCGCTCGCCGAGCTCGATCCGGCTGTAGGTGCGAATGACGTGTTGCTGGCCGACACTCTGGACGGCCATCCAATTCCAGATGCGCAAGGTCCTCTACGCATTGTCGTTCCGCGCGAGAAAGAGAACTCGCGATGGGTGCGTCAAGTGGAAAAGATTGACGTCGTGCAGCTACGCAAGTAGCATCCGGGCCCACGAGGGTTTATTCATGAAAAATGTCTTTCTGTTTCTTCTTATGGGCGCAGCTTTGGCTGCGCAGACGGCCGAACGCCAGACGTTTCCCCCGACCGCCGAGCAGCGGCAGGCGATCGATGCCAAGTTGGCCGATCTCACGAGCCGGCTGAAGGCGCTCGCCGCGAAGAAAACCGATCCGGCGTTGCTGGCCGATGTCGACGTCTATCGAAAAGCGGCCGAATACATCCTCCGCTTCCCCGAGGAGTTCGGGACCAAGAACTACGTCCCTGAAACGTTGACGGTCCTGGACGATGGCTTGAGCCGCGCCAAAGAGCTCGAAGCGGGCACGCCGTCGTGGACGAAGAAGAAGGGGAATCTCGTACGGGCGTTCGTGTCGCGGGTCGATGGCAGTGTGCAGCCCTATGGGCTGACGATCCCCGCTTCCTACGACGGAACGAAACCGCTGCGCCTCGATGTCTGGCTGCATGGCACGCAGACCGAGTTGAACGAGGTCCGGTTCATCGTCCAGCAGCAGGGCCCGCACAACACATCGCAGATCGTGGCCGAGGACTACATTCA
>JAMQPK010000060.1 GCA_023717525.1 Vicinamibacterales bacterium
GTCGTCTCCACCGAGTCCGACCTCGACTCGCTGGTTGCAGACGTTCGGCAGCGCGGGCGCTTCGCTCTCAGCGTCATCGGAGACAGTCCCGGTGGCATGCGTGCGTCCATTGTCGGCATCGCATTCTCAACCACCGCGCGCAGGGCCCGCTACATTCCCATCGGGCACACCGCGTTGGATGAAGCATCCGGTATCAGCGCCAAAGGTGCGCTGGCCGCGTTGAAGGACGTGTTCGAGGATCCTGGCATCCTGAAAACTGGCCACGATCTGAAGTTCGATTTGATGATGCTGGCGCACGAGGACATCGCACTTCAAGGTCTCGAGTTCGACACGATGCTCGCCAGCTATGTGCTCGATGCGACACGATCGAGCCACACGCTCGAGGAGGTGGCGCTCGAGCACGTGGGCTACAAGGCGCTCGTGCAGGAAGACATCTGCGGCTCAGGGCAGAAGGCCATCGCACTACCGCAGATGCCGGCAGGCGCGATTCTGAAGTACGCCGGCGAGCGATCCGACCTCGCGTGGCAGCTCGGCGAGACACTAGCGCCGAAGCTCCGTTCGGAAGGCATGGACCGTCTCTTCAGAGAGGTCGAAATGCCTCTCATTCCGGTGCTGGCGGCGATCGAGACGGCTGGCGTCCGCATAGATTTACCCCTGCTCGCCACGCAGTCTCAGCGGATCGATGCCGAGCTCGACGCGCGCAGCGTGCGCATTTTCGAGCTGGCCGGCGAGGAATTCAACATCAACTCACCGAAACAGCTGTCAGTGATCCTGTTTGAGAAGCTTCAGCTGCCAACCGCGAAGCGCACGGGCAAGACGCGCGTGGCGTCGACGGCGGTCGACGTCCTCGAAGATCTCGCGTCGACGCACGAGCTGCCGAAGCTGATTCTCGAGTGGCGGGCGCTTCAGAAGCTGAAGGGCACCTACATCGACGCGCTCCCCCAGCTGGTGCACACCCGCACGGCGAGAGTGCATACGTCCTTCAATCAGGCGGTGGCGGCCACGGGCCGGCTGAGCAGCAGCGATCCGAACCTGCAGAACATTCCGATCCGGACCGACCTCGGCCGCGAGATTCGGCGCGCGTTCATCGCCGATCCCGGCTGCGTGTTGATTTCTGCAGACTACTCGCAGATAGAGCTCCGCGTGCTCGCGCACCTGGCCGAGGAGGACGCACTGGTCGAGGCGTTCAGGCGGGGCGAAGACATTCACGATCGGACGGCGCTGAAGGTCTTCGGACCCAACAGCGGCCTCGACAAACACGAACTGCGGCGGCGGGCGAAGATCATCAACTACGCGCTGCTCTACGGCAAGACGGCGTTCACGCTGGCGAAGGACATCGGCGTCCCGCCCGCCGTTGCGCAGGCGTTCATCGACGCGTATTTCGGAGGCTTTCCGCGGGTGGACGCGTTCATCAAACACACCATCGAACAGGCGCGCACGCGGGGGTACGTCGAAACGCTGTTCGGCCGGCGGCGGATGGTGCCGGAGCTGAACAGCCGGAACAATCAGATCAGGCAGGGTGCCGAGCGAATGACGGTGAATTTTCCGATTCAGGGCACCGCCGCGGACATTCTCAAACGCGCAATGCTGGGCGTCGACAAGACCCTGAAAAAGCCTGCCCGGATGATCCTGACCGTGCACGACGAGCTGCTGATCGAGTCTCCGGAGGCAGCCGCAGAAGAGGCCTCGGCCCAGGTTCGGGATGCGATGGAGCATGCCGCGGTCCTGAATGTGCCTCTGACGGTCGACGTCGGCATCGGCCCCAACTGGCGCGAAGCCAAGGCCTAGCCCTCAGCCCTGATCTAGAATCCACCCAGTGCCCCCGGTCATCATCCCCCGCAGCGAACACCCCATCTCCCGTCAGAACATCGATCCGGACGCCCTGAAGGTTCTCTATCGGCTCCGGCAGTTCAATTACGTTGCGTATCTCGTGGGCGGCAGTGTTCGCGATCTTCTGCTCGAACGGACGCCGAAAGATTTCGACATTGGGACCTCCGCGCACCCGTACCAGGTGAAGCGACTGTTCAGGAACTGCTGGATCATTGGCCGCCGGTTCCGTCTCGCGCACGTCAAGTTCGGCACGAAGGTGATCGAGGTCGCCACCTTCAGACGTCAGATCCCCGCAGGCACTGAAGAAGAGCCTGCGCCGGTGTTTCCCGTCCAGGATGTGCCCGTGCCGGAGGTCGAGCAAGGCGATCCCGATCTTCTCATTCACCACGACAACACGTTCGGCACGCCCGAGCAGGACGCGTTCCGCCGCGACTTCACGCTGAATGCGCTCTTCTACGATATCGAGAGCCTGTCGATCATCGACTACGTCGGCGGCCTCGACGACATCCGCGCGCGCATCATCCGGTGCATCGGCGATCCTGGCGAGCGCTTTCAGGAGGATCCGGTTCGCATGCTGCGTGCGGTGGCGCTCGCGGCCCGGCTCGATTTCGCCATAGACCCGCCCGTCCTTCAGGCGATCGAGCGTTATCGCGGGGAGCTCGCCCGCAGCGCTCCGGCGCGACTGATGGAAGAAATCTACAAGGTCATGCGGGCGGGTGCGGCCGAGAAGACCTTCCGCAGCCTGGTCGACACGGGATTACTGGCGGCTATTGCTCCGGAAGTGCCAGGGCGCATCACTCCCGGCTTCTGGCACTCGCTCGCCGCCATCGACCAGTATCGGCGCGGGTTCACGCGAAACCCTGAGGCGCTCGTTAACGCGCTGCTGCTTGGATCGCTCCTGATTCCTCTGGGGCTGCTCGATCAACATCACGGCCGCACCAAGGAACTTGGGGCGCGGTTCGGGATTCTTCCGCTCGCGAGGCGCGACGTCGAATTTTTGCGGCAGATTCTGCAGATGCAGCGGCATCTCCGCGACGTCAATGCCCCGTCGCGCCACAAGCGCTCCACCATGCACCGCTCGGCGTTCCCCGGTGCCCTGATGTGGCTCGAACTGCATGGCAACGCGCCGGAGATCGTCGAAGGCTGGCGCGCGCTGGAGGCCGAGGTCGGCGCGGAGCACCCCGAGGGCGCGCAACCGCCGGCCGATGCTGTGCCGCGAAGACGCCGCCGGAGACGGCGCAGGCGGAACTTTCGCCCGGCAGGAACCTAAAATTTGGAATCTGAAATCTAAAATCTGAACTTTGAGATTTCAGATTCTGTCAGCGGCGTGCATCTCGTCAATGATCTTGTAAGGCTTCGCCAGCTTCAAACCAATCAGCAGCCGGATCACCGGCCATGAAGGATCGATCTCACGAGGGCGGAAGCTGAACTTCGGGCTGCGGGGGTGGCCGTGATGGTTGTTGTGCAGCCCTTCGCCGCCGGTCAAGAGCGCGACAAGCCTGATGTTCGTCGCGGTGTTGTCGAAGTTGCGGTAGCCGATGTAGTGGCAGAGGCCGTTGATGGATGACGACAGCACGAAGACATACATGAAGAGGTGCAGACCTGCAGCGAGCAGACCCCACCAGAGCCCGAGAACGAAGCACAAGCCGACGGTTCCGAGGGCCGGCCCGAGGAGGCCGACCCTGAAGATCGTTCGATCGAAGACGTCCCCCTCGATGTCCCGCGCGTAGCGCTCGAGCGTCTCGGGGTTGTGCGCCTCTTTGACGTAGTGGAAGACGTTGCCGAGCTGGACGGACCAGAAGCCGTGGAGGTGCGGGCTGTGCGGATCACCGTCCACTTCCGTGAACGCGTGATGCTTTCGGTGAACCGCGACCCATTCCTTCGTCGACAAACCGGTCGTCAACCAGAGGCAACAACGAAAGATGAACGCCACGGCCGGGTGAAGCTCCAGCGCTTTGTGTGTCGCGCACCGATGGAGATAGATGGTGGTGCTGAACACCGCGACTTGCGTCACGATCGCCGAGGCAAGCAGACACCGAAACAGTGACCAGGGCACGGCGGGAATCCTATCAGAGAAAGAAAAGGGGTCGGGTGCCTGTCTACGCTTTTGGTAAAAAGGCACCCGACCCCTTTTCTTTCACCCGTTCCGTCGCTCGAACTCGCGCATGAACGAGCATAGAGCATCCACGCCTTCCTCGGGAAATGCATTGTAGATTGACGCCCGGATCCCGCCAACCGACCGGTGCCCCTTCAACCCGTCCAGGCTCGCCTGTTCGGCGCCCTTCACGAATTGCTGCTCGAGCGCCTCGCTCGGCAGCCGGAAGGTCACATTCATCAAGGACCGGCTGTCCTTCTGAGCCGTTCCGCGATAGAACCCGGTCCGATCGATTTCCGAGTACAGCTTCGCGGCCTTACGCTCGTTCACCCTCGCAATCGCCGCGAGGCCACCCTGGCCGATGAGCCACCGCATGACCAGGCCGAGCAGATAAATCGCGAACACGGGCGGCGTGTTGTACATCGATCGGTTTTCGGCGTGCACGGCGTAGCTCAGCATCGACGGAAGCGTCGCCGCCGATCGCGCAAGCAAATCATCTCGAACAATGATGACGGTGACGCCGGCCGCACCCATGTTCTTCTGTGCGCCCGAATAAATCAGACCGTGCTTCGAGACATCGATCGGCCGGCTGAACATGTCCGATGAAGTGTCGCTTACAAGAGGCACACTGCCGACATTCGGTAGTTCCTTCCACTCGGTACCATAAATGGTGTTGTTCGCAGTCATGTGCACGTACGCCGCGTCTGGCGACAAGACGACCTCGTCGGGACGAGGCACACGTGTGAACTGCTCCGCCTTTGTCGTGGCTGCGACGTGCACCTTGCCGATCTTTCGCGCCTCGTCGACGGCCTTGGCGGCCCAGACGCCGGTCACGAGGTAGTCCGCTGTTCTGTCGTCGGTCAGCAGGTTCATCGGCACCATCGTGAACTGCAGGCTTGCCCCGCCCGGCAGAAACAGCACCCGATAATTCGGCGGGATGGCCGCCAGCGTGCGGATGTCGGCCTCAGCGCGCGCCAGCACGTCCTCGAACACCTTCGAGCGGTGGCTCACTTCCAGAATCGACATGCCCACACCCGGCAGCGACACCAGATCGCGCTCGGCTTGCTCGAGCACGGGAAGCGGTAACACGGCTGGGCCGGCAGAGAAATTAAAGATGCGGGTCGTTGTTTTCATCATCAGATCTCATGAATCAGCAAGCCGTCCCGGAGCTTCGGCTCAAACCACGTGCTCTTCGGCGGCATGATCGCCCCGGCGTCCGAGACGTCCATCAGGTCCGCGCCACTCACCGGGTACATCGAGAACGCCACGGCTGCCCGCCCTCCGTCGACCATTCGCTCCAGCGCCGCAGTGCCCCTGGCGCCGCCGACGAAGTCAATCCGGGGGTCGATGCGAACATCCTGAATTCCGAGGATCGGTGTCAGCAGCTTCTCCTGAAGGATGTTGCAATCGAGCGAATCAACGACAGCGGGGCCAGGCGTGCCCGCGCTCCCGAGATCGATGCGGTGCCACGCACCCTCGACATACATCGAGGCTTCTCCCTTGCGTTCGGGCGTTGCGGATCCGCCCTTCACCGCGAAGTGACGAGCTACCTCCGCAAGAAAATCCGGCGGCTGCTTCCCGCCGAGATCCCGCACCACACGATTGTACGGAAGAATTCGCACTTCGTCGGATGGAAAGGCGACGCCAAGAAAGAACCCGGCATCGCGCGAACCGGGAAGACGCTGCCTGGCACGCGCCGCGCTCGCCGCGCGATGATGCCCGTCGGCGATGTACAGCGTCTTCACACACGTAAACGCCTGCTCGATCGCCCGCGCGTCATCGGAACGAACCAGCCAGATCGAATGGCGCACCCGATCGATCGCGACAAAATCGACAATCGGCTCGTGGGTTTTGACCCTGCGGGACAGATCGTTGACCAGCTGATCCGGCCGATAGGTCAGGAACACCGGCCCCGTTTGTGCGCGCAGCTCGAAGATGTGCCGCGTACGATCGTCTTCCTTGTCGCGGCGGGTCCGCTCGTGCTTCTTGATGATGTCTGTGTCGTACTCGTCCAGCGAGTACACAGCCCCCAGTCCAGTCTGGCTATGGCCGGCGGCTTCAAGCCTGTAGAGATACAACGCCGGCATGTCTTCCTGAAGGAACGGAGCCGTCTCCTTCAGCAAGCGATATCGTTTCGCGGCCTCGCGATACACGACATCCGCATGAGGATCGGTGCCTTGCGGCAGATCGATCTCCGCGCGCGACACATGAAGAAAGCTCAACGGATCAGCCGCCAGATCACGCGCCTCGTTCGTGTCGACGACGTCATAAGGGACGGCGGCAACACGAGCGGCCACGGCTGGATCGGGGCGAAGCGCACGGAAGGCTCGGACAGTAGCCATCGCGAACTTCCAATTATAGCGGGGTGTTTCGAGGCGAGGGGTCGGGCCTACCTGCGGCCGCGGCTTGCGGGAAATTCGATGTACTGAGAGACGCGATCGCCCTTTGTTACGTACACGTTGAAGACGCGTGCCCTGCCGGCACTTCGAAGCTCCACTTCGTGGTTCCCCGCCTTCAGCGTCAGCGTCAACGGCGTCACGCCCTGCGGCTTCCCGTCGACGAGCAGTTGCGCGCCTTGCGGTTTCGACTCAACCGTCAGCGTCCCGGTCGTGGAAAACAGTTTGGCCGGAGGCGGAACGTATTGAGCGACGCTGAACGCGCCGGCCATCAGCACTCCGAGCAGGCCGAGCTTCAAGTACTTTCTCACTTGAGGGCTGAAGCGCGGCGGCTTCACCACGGGCGCAATCGTGCCGGCGTGATGCGACCGATCCCTCGTGTCGACGCCCGGCGTCTCCCACGCGTCCTTCTGTCCCGGCCTCACGGGCTGTCCCGGCCTCACGGGCGCCATCGTCTGCTTCACGGCCGGTCGCGGCGGTGGTGCCACCGACGCCGTCTTGGCGACTGGAGCCTTCACAGTGATCGCCGTTCTGACACGGCGCGGACGTGCTCCAGAGAAATCCTGCATGTCGGGCGTCGGGCCGACACCGGACTCCGCCATCGCCTCTTCGAGCGCGTCCTCGGCTTCGACGGCGCTCGCAAACGTGCGCCGCATGTCCATGTGGAGCGTTCTCGCCAGCCAGCCGCGCAACGGCACCGGCAGCGCCTTCTGCTGACCACCAAACGAATGCGCGAGGCTCGCCAGCACGTCGCTGAGGCAGCCAAGGTGCTCACCGTCGCGCAGCGGCCGGCCCGAGAGCAGTGCGACGGCAATCATGCCGATCTGCGCCACGTCGACCCGTCGATCGAATCGAATTCCACCCGCGACTGGCGGCACGGTGACGCGCAAATCCTTCCAGTACCGTTCAGGCGAATAGCGCAGCTGCTCGATCGCGGAACCGAGCGTGTAGTCGGTGACACGGATCTTTCCGTCGATCAGCAGAATGCGCTCAGGCGCCAGCGCGCCGTGCGACAAGCCTGCAGGCGAACGATGAAGCACGGAGACGGCGTCGAGAATTTCCCGGATGAGGAACAGGGCGGTGCCGGTCGACAGCGGCTTGCCCGTGTGCTCGCGATCGGCGAGAAAATCGGCCAGCCTCGTTCCCGGCACGTAGTCGGACACCAGGCTGAGGCGCGTGATTGGGCCTGGCAGCCGCACCAGCTGGCGCACCGGCACGAAGGCATTGTGCTCGAATTTTTCGAGGACGCTCAGGCGATCGTTCAGGGCAAATTCAAACGACGGAATACCCGTCAGCTCCGCCCGAATGACGAGGGTCTCGTGCAGCGGCCGGCGCTTTGTGTCCCGAACCAGGAAACGGTCGCCGAGACCGTCGTGAAATATCAGCTCGTCTTGAGGCAGTGCCTTCGCGGCAGACCGATCCATTAGTACGCGTGCGTAGCGGGATCCGTGCCGCTGCCGCAACCAGCCGTCGCGCCAATAATTACGGGCAAAACCGAGGAATTGCGTGAAAAGCTTGCTTACAAGGTCGTCGAGGCGGGCACAGATTTGTAATGCAGGTTCACGGGATGAAACCCCCGGACGGAGTTCAGCAGATAGACGGCATCGGCGGCCAGGACGTCATCCACGGTCAGCACTCGCTCGCGCAGGCGCCCTTGGCCAATCAGGTGGCCCCGCAGCGTGCCGGGAAGCAGCCCGCAGGAGACTGGCGGCGTCAGAAGCTCGCCGTTGAGGCTGACGGCGACGTTCGCGATGGTTGACTCGGTAACCTCGTGGCGCTGGTTGAACAACAGCACATCCGAAAATCCCGGGCGCGCAACCACGGCGTCCTCGTAGATCTTCCTGTGTGTGGTCTTGTGATACAGAAATAGATCGCTTGCGTCGATCGGTCCCGCGGCAATCGCGATCTCCGGAAACCCCTCTTCCGGATTCTGGGTCATGGCGATGATGCGAACCTCCCCGCTCTTCGAGACGACCAGCCTCACGCGGTGCGGCTCGTGCGCGAGGCCTTTCGCGAACACGTCTAGCTGCTCGCGCACGTCGAGCAAATCCAGGTGAAACCCAAAGTAGTCGGCCGACTGCAACAGTCGCTTCAGATGACGGCCGAGCAGCAGATAACCGTCAGCCGGCTTCCAAAGCAGCGTCTCCAGCAGATCAAATTGAGGCCATGTCGCCTCGAGGATCTTCGACTTCAGCAGACTTTCCGATCGTTCCTCGTCCGCCCTCGAATCTGCGACGATGCCGCCGCCCACGCCGTACTCGGCCTGACCGGTTGCGCGATCCAGCAGAATTGTTCTGATGGCCACGCTGAATTGGGCGCGGCCCGAAGGCTCGATGAACCCGATGGTCCCGGTGTACGCGCGTCGCGGCGAATCCTCGATCCCCGCAATAATCTCCATCGTCCGCGGCTTCGGAGCGCCGGTGATCGATGCTGGCGGGAAGAGCGCAGCCATGATGTCGGAGAGGCTGGCGTCGGTTTCCGCAGTCACCGTCGATGTGAGCTGGAGCACGGTCGGGTAGCGCTCGACATCGAACAGGCTCGTCACCCGCACGGTCCCCGGGCGAGCGATGCGGCCGAGATCGTTCCGCACCATGTCGACGATCATCACGTTTTCGGCGCGTTCTTTCTCCGAACGCCGAAGCTGGTCGGCGTGTTCGAGATCCTGCTCGAACCACAGGCCGCGTGCGGCAGTGCCCTTCATCGGTCTGGACTCGATGGTGTTCCCCGAGCGATGAAAGAACAGCTCCGGTGACGCGCTGCACAGCACGAAATCGCCGGTGTCGATGAACGCACCGAAGGGTGGCGACTGCGCGTCCATCAGCTGTTGAAACAGAGAACGCGGATCGGCAGAGAGGGGCGCTCGAAGGCGGTAGGTGAAGTTCACTTGATAGGTGTCGCCGGTGCGAATCAACTCCTGAAGCTGCTCGAACGCGTGGGTGTATCGGGCTGCATCGATCGACGGCGTCCAGGGAGAAAAGGGGTC
>JAMQPK010000077.1 GCA_023717525.1 Vicinamibacterales bacterium
GCTCAGGATCTCGAACGCCCCGGTCAAGCCAACGGTCACCGACTTCGCCCACTCTCCGGCGCGGCCCGTCGGGGCAAACGTGGAGACGTGCGCCAACCCTTCAATGCCCGGCTCCAGCTCCACGAAGGCGCCGAAGTCCGCCACGCGCGTCACGCGGCCGGGGTGCACCTGGCCCACCTCGTAGGTGGCGGCGACCTTGGCCCACGGATCGTCGAGGAGCTGCTTTAGTCCCAGCGAGATCTTGTGTGTCGCATCGTCCACGCGAAGTACTTTCACGGTGATCGAGTCACCGGGCGCCACGATCTCATTGGGGTTCGTGACGCGCGACCAGCCCATCTCGGACACATGGAGCAGGCCCTGGATGCCGCCGCCGAGATCGACGAAGGCGCCAAAGTCCAGCACCGAAGCGACCCGTCCCTTAAGTATCGCGCCGGGCACGATCGCCTTGCGCACCTCGCCGGCGCTGGCGCGTTCTTGCTCTTCGAGGTGCTTGCGCCGCGACACGACAACGTTTTTCCCGCCGTCCTTGTACTCAATGATGCGAAAGGCGTAGACCTGTCCTACGTGCACCGCCGGATCCGCAGTGCGGACGATGTCGATCTGCGAGAGCGGGCAAAACGCGCGCTCGCGGGCGATGCGCACTTCGTAGCCGCCCTTCACGGCCTGCGTCACCTTGCCTTCCACAGCGAGCCCGCCCTGGAACGCGTCCTCGAGTTCCCGCTGCGTAGCGGCGTTGCGCACGCCCTTTCGCGAGAGCACGATGCCGCCACTCGTGGACACAACCATCGCCTGAATGCGATCGCCGACCGAGACCTCGACATCGCCGTCGGCATCCTTCAGCTCCGAAATGTCGATTTCGGCCTCGCCCTTGCCGCCCACGTTGACGAAGGCTACCTTCGGGCCGAACCCGACGATGGTGCCTTCGATGGTCTGGCCGCGATGGAACTGCCGCGCCTTGACGGACGCTTCGAACATCGTGGCAAAATCTTCTTCCTGCTCGCTCACTGAGTGCTCCTCTGAACCTTCGGCCCGTCCGCGGGACGTGGGAAACCGTCAGAATACCCGCATTCTGCGGCATATTGCGACAAGTGACTGAGATATACGGGGTGTAACATCGGCGCATCACCAAAACGCAAGGAGGTTCGTGCATGAGAACGATGCTATCGGCCGTCTTTCTTTCGCTTGTGACGGCGTCGGCGGGGTTCGCTCAAGGGCTCAAGTGCGACATGACACAGTACAAGGGGACCTCGGGTCTTACGGCTGCTGTCGATCAGGACCTGCTCGTTGTCACATGGGCGGGCCAGGGCGGAAGCGAAGTGCGGGCGCGATACGCGATCGAGCGAGGCCAGCCGGTCGTTCGCGAACTGGCGGTGAAGAAGCAGGGCGGCCAGTGGGCCACGCTCGGTCAGAATCTCTCTCCTGAGTACCACGTCGTCAGCGGCCTGCGGCGGATGTCCAGCGACCACGTCGGGGCGTTCCCTGCCGCCGGCATCCCATTGACGCCAGAGATCGTGGCCAAAAACCGCTGGTTCGCGTTCCATGACGCGCCGCTTGAAGTCCCGGGGCGAACCGACCGCCAGCAGATGCCTCCCATGCCGCGCAAACCCGAGGAGATTCGCCGCGCCGACGCAACCTTCAACGTCACCGGCTGCAGCGTGAAGACCGACGGCACGCGGCTCGAGGTGACGTTCCCGGGACTCTCGATGGGGATTTTCTCGGGCAGTCTGCAGTTCACCGTCTATCGCGGTACGAATTTGATCCGGATGGATGCGGTCGCGAAAACCGAAGAGCAGTTCGTGGCCTACAAATTCGACGCCGGCCTCAAGGGCTTCTCGACCGACACGATGTCACGGGTCATCTGGCGCGATACCTCGGACGATCCGCAGCAGTATCAGTTTGGTGGAGTCAAGAACAACACGATCGTGCCGCTGAAGGCCCGGAACCGCGTGCTCGTCGCCGAGGGCAAAGGCGGATCGCTGGCGACGTTCCCGCCGCCGCACAAGTTCTTCTGGGCGCGCGAGATTCACGTCAATCAGGGGTACGTCTGGTACAGGAAGGACGGGGACAAACAGTTCGGCATGGGCGTCCGGCAGGCGGAGCACGAAGAATCCGAGAAGCCCGGCGAGATAGACGACTTCGCCCTCTACAACGCGCCGCCGGGAACGATGCAGAGGATGGGCATGTATTTCTACGCGAGCCCGGACGCGGGCGAACCGACGCGTCAGTCGGTGCTGGCGTTCACGCATGCCGACAAGTACCAACCGATCGCGGGTTACAAGACGTTTACGAATCACTGGCATCTGCGCTTCACCGAACGGGTGCGGGCAACCGGATCGATGGACACACCGCTTCCCGATTTGGTCGCCATGAAGGCGATGGGACTCAACATCGTGGGCCTGAGTGATTTCCACGGTGACATGAACGGCAACGACGCCGGCGCGCTGCGGTTCAAAGATCAGAAGGACTACTTCGAAGCCTCGCGTCGAGCATCCGACAAAGATTTCCTGGTGGTGCCGTGGGAGGAGCCGAACGTGTACTTCGGCGGCCACTACAACCTGATCTTTCCGAAGCCGGTGTACTACAGCCGGGTCCGCAAAGAAGGCCAGCCGTTCACCGAAACTGATTCCGTGTATGGCAAGGTCTACCATCTGGGCAGTTCCGAGGATTTGGCGCAGCTGATGACCCTTGAAAACGGCTATTGGTACACCTCGCATCCGCGCACGAAGAATTCGGCTGGCCAGCCGGACGTGTACTGGGACAAGCCGTTTGCCAAGAACGACATCTTCCTGGGACTCGACTTCACTCAGGCGATGGGCGTGGATCTGTCAGAGAAGCGGATGAGCGAATACCGAAGCTTCGATTCGACAGACACGATGAACAACTTGAACGCGAACACAGGGTTGAAACCGAAGGTTTTGCTGCCGGACATCGACACCTATCAGCAGGGACCGGAAGATAACCTCTATTCGGGATACCAGACGGCGTACCTGAAGCTCGACAAGGTGCCAGGTCCGGATGAGGATTGGAGCCCAGTCCTGAAGGCGATGCACGAAGGGAATTTCTTCGTCACGACCGGCGAGGTTCTCATCAAGAGCTTTGCGGTCGAGGGCACCGGCGCCAAGCGGACGGTGACGGCCGATGTGGATTGGACGTTCCCACTCGAGTTTGTCGAGGTGGTCTGGGGAGACGGTAAGAAGATCGACCGTCAGATCATTTCGGCGACGGATCTACCGGCGTTTGGGAGCAAGCACTTTTCCATTCCGTTCGACGCGACCGGGAAGGCGTGGGTGCGGTTCGCGGCGTGGGATTCAGCGGGCAATCCCGGCTTCGTCAATGCTGTCTGGCTGAATCCACAACGTTTGACGACTCAGAAGTAAGGTTTACTACGGCAGCTTCGAGCGATCGCATACTATCGTCCCATGCGATCTGTTCTTTTTGCCGTCGTCGTCTGCTCCGTTCTGGCGCCCGCGATTCATGGGGCGGGGCCACAGAAAATTGTCTTTACACGCGTCTTTCCGAACAACGGGCAGATTGGCCTCTTCGTCGCGGCACGCGACGGCAGCGGCGAGCATGCCCTCCTCACCGCGTCCGACATGGACTACGACCCCGTGTGGTCTCCCGACGGCCAGTCGATTGTCTTTACGTCAGACCGGGAAGGCTCCGCGGATCTCTTTCGCGTGAAGCCCGACGGATCGGGACTCGAGCGTCTTACCGATAGCAGAGCGTACGACGATCAGGCGTCCTTCTCTCCCGACGGCATGCAGCTTGTCTTCGTGACCACGCGCGCCGGCGGACGATCGAATTTGTGGACGCTCGAAATCGCGACCAGGCGCGCGAAGCCGTTGACGTCCGGCGAAGGCGGAGATTTCCGCCCGTCATGGTCGCCGGACAGCCGGTGGATTGCTTTTTCATCGAGTCGCGGCACCACGCTGACGTTCGCCCACGGCCGATGGGAGCGCCTGCAGCTTGCCGACATCTACGTCGTCCATCCGGACGGCACGGGACTGAAACAGGTCGGGGCTCACGGCGGCTTCTGCGGAAGCCCGAAGTGGACGGCCGACAGCCACCACATCGTTGCCTACTGCATGGACGTGGAGAAGACGCTCGAAACACGGCGACCCTCACCGGTGCCGGGCAATGACACACGCCTCGTTTCCATAGATGTGGAGAGTGGTGCGACCGCCGACGTGCCCGCCGGGCCTGGAGTGAAATTCAATCCGTCTCCGCTGCCGGCGAATGAGATCGGCTACATCCGTAAGGACACGGACGACCCCGGCATCTACTACACGAGTGGCGCACGCGGACCACGGGGACAGGTGCGCGCCGCTTCGTGGTCGCCGGACGGCTCGCGCGTTGTCTTTCACCGCCGTCAGGCGGCGCCGACGACCTGGTGGAAGAGCACGTGGAGCCGGAATGCAGATTTCGAGCTGGCCTTGACGAGCATCCTGCCGTCATTCGGACGCGACGGCGGCAGGTTCGTCGTCACGGGCCGGCCGCCGGCCGGAGCGATCCTGGGATCGAGCATCGCGATCGCAACACCGGGATCGAACGACGCGAAGGTCGTGTATCAGGATCCGAAGCGGAATGTGCTGGCACCGCAGTGGGCGCCGGACGGCGAGAAAATCATCTTCTCCGTCGGCGTGTTCAACGCGTTCTACAACGGGTTCAACAGCCTGTTTCTGAAGCAGAGCGATCGCGCCGAGGACGGCGCGCAGATCGCGATCATCAATCCCGACGGCACCGGTTTTCGTGAACTGACGACTGGGCCGAACAACAGCGCGTTTCCATCGATGGCCCCCGACGGCAAGCGTTTCGTGTATCGGACATTCGGCCCAGACGGCGACGGCTTGAAGATCATGAACATCGAAACTAAGGCCGTCGCGATGCTGACGAAGGGCTACGATAACTTCCCGCTGTGGTCGCCGCGCGGCGACCTCATCATGTTCACGCGGCTGGCCGAGGGCGACTACAACATCTATACGATCAGGCCGGATGGTACCGGCCTGAAGCGCGTCACCAATTCACACGGCAACGACGCGCACCAGGCATGGTCGCCCGATGGTGAGCAGATTGTGGTGGCGTCTTCGCGCATGGGCTTCAAGGACGAAAGCGTGTACACCGACGCGCCCCAGCCCTACGGCGAGCTGTTCGTGATGCGCTTCGACGGCACAAACGTGCGCCAGTTGACGGACAACCAGTGGGAAGACGGTACGCCAGCGTGGCAGCCTGCAGCCAAATAAGAACGTAGGCCTATGGAAGATCTGATCGCTCGAGTTGTCGAGAACCTGCTCGGCCGGATCGGCGGGCCAATGAGTTTTCGCCTTGTCTGCCAGCCGCTGATGGCGCTCGGTTTCGCGGCGCGTGCGGGCATTCGCGACGCAAAGGCCGGACGGCCGCCGTATTTCTGGACACTGTTCACCGCGGCGCCAGGCCACCGGTGGGAACTGCTGCGAGACGGCTGGAAGGATGTCGGCCAGATCTTCCTCCTTGCCGCGGTCCTCGATGCCATCTACCAGATTATTACCGTGCGATGGATCTACCCAGTTGAGTTGCTGATCGTCGCGTTCACCCTGGCGTTCATCCCTTATCTCTTGTTCCGCGGCATCTTCACTCGACTCGCACGTCTGGTGCTGCAACGCGGGCGATGAGCACACCCACCCATCCCATGTATACGGCCGACGAGGCGCTCGCGCGCCTGGTCGCCGGCAACGAGCGTTTCGTCCGGGGCGAAGCGCGATTCCCGACTGTTCAAAAGGAGCTGCTGGCCGCTCTCGCCAAGGGTCAGCGCCCGTACGCAACCATCGTCGGGTGCAGCGATTCCCGGGTGCCGCCCGAATTGGTGTTCGACGCCGGCTTCGGCGAGCTGTTCATCGTCCGGGTTGCGGGTAATGTGATCTCGCCCGAGGTATTGGGGACGCTGCAGTACGCGGGAGTCCATCTGCGCACGCCCCTGTTCGTCGTGCTCGGCCACGAGGGCTGCGGCGCCGTCAACGCGGCGCTTGCCGCAAAGCAGGGCGCACAGGAGCCTGCCCGCATCGCGCTGCTGCTCGACAACATCCTTCCGGGCCTCCGCGATCTCCCGCCCGGCCTGGCGCCTGACATGGAGATGCGCGCAGCGGTGGAGGCCAACGTGCGGTGGTCTATGCATCAGCTCCTTGAAACGCCGGAGGCGAAAGTCCGTCGCGACGAGGGCAAAATGAAGCTCGTGGGCGGCGTCTACGAACTCGAAAGCGGACGCGTGCGGTTCCTGCCGTAATTCATGAGGCCTACCTTCCGTAAGTAATTTCAGGCATTCCAGTTGGCGGTCGATCCGGTTTCAGGTTCATCGCCGGAATTCTGCACTTGGCCGGCCTCTTCCCTGTACACTAATCTTACCGGTCGTACATCTTCGTGACGGCTGACAGAGGGCTCAATATGTCAGACCAGCGTAGCAGACAGGGCGCCTTGTGGGCGCTCTCGGCGACACTCCTCATGGTTGTCGGCGCAGCCGCCGCGCCCGGGGATGTCCGGCTCGTCGACGCCGCAAAACATCAGGATCCGCAGCAGGTGCGTACTCTGCTCAGCGGGCATCCTGACGTGAATGCCCGTGCCGCAGACGGCTCGACGGCGCTCCTATGGGCGGCGCATTGGAACGATCTTCCAACGGCGGAGCTGTTGGTACGCGCTGGCGCCGACACCAACCTGGCGAACGACTTTCGGATGACGCCGCTCTCTCAAGCGTGCACGAACGGAAGCGCCGGGCTCGTTGATTTGCTCTTGAAAGCCGGCGCAAACCCGAATACACCGATCGGAACCGGTGAGACGCCGCTGATGACGTGCGCTCGAGTCGGCAGCGTTGACGCGGTCCGTATGCTGCTCGTGCACGGCGCCGATGTGAATGCCAAAGAGCCGAACCAGAATCAGACGGCGTTGATGTGGGCCGCCGCGGAACAGCACTCGAAAGTCGCGCAACTGCTCGTCGAGGCGAATGCGGATCTTCAGGCACACACCAAGTCGGGATTTACCGCGCTGCACTTCGCCGCCCGAGTGGGAGACATGGAGTCGATTCGGACGCTGCTGAGCGCCGGCGTCGACGTGAACATCCGATCGAAGCCCGATCCACAAACTGGCCGTGGACAAGACGCCAGGGGTGCAGGAGCGGGTACAGGTGCCACGGCCGGACGCGCTGGCGCCTACCGGGGTGGTGGAGCCGGAGCGCGCGGAGACACAAACTTTGGAGGCAGCACGCCGCTGCTCGTTGCTACGGTGCGAGGCCACGTCCCGCTTGCGCTATTCCTGCTGGACCAGGGCGCGGATCCAAACATCACAGACGCGGGGTTCGCTCCTCTGCACTGGGCATCCGGTACGTGGGAAAACGGTCTGGCGAATCCGGTCTACGGGTTTGTCGATCCCATCGGCGGGATTCCAGATCGGGAAGCCAAGCTGCAGCTCGTCAAGGCGCTGCTCGCCCACGGCGCAAACCCGGGCATTCAGATGACCGCCCGTCCGCCGGGATACGGCGGCACTGGAACAGGTGGCTACAACGACGCGGCCGGCTCGACGCCGTTCATCCTCGCGGCGAATGCTGCGGACGTCGAGATGATGCGTATTCTGCTGGCGGCCGGCGCGGATCCCCACGCCGTCACCAAGTCCAACTCGAACGCGTTGCTCGCCGCAACGGCCCTCAATCGCGGGATCGGTGAAATCATCGACGACGAAGGTCGCGCGATGGAGGCGGTCAAATTCCTCCTCGACCTGGGGGTCGACCCCAAGATCGTCACCACTTACAACGAGAATGCCCTGTTCGGCCCCGCCTACCGCGGCTGGAACAAGATACTCGAGCTCCTGATCGAAAAGGGCGCCGAGGTGAACATGGTGAACAAAGCTGGCGTAACGCCCTGGCTCGCCGCATCGGGTTTCGGCGATCGTCTTGGCGGCGTGCTCTTCAACAAGCCGGGCGCCGACATTCTGCTCAAGCACGGTGCGGACCCCAAGCTCGGCCATCCCTGCCAGGCGCAGAACAGGTGTCGTCCGGAGTAATGTGATGCGAATACGGCAGAAAGAGCTGACGCTGATGATGGCGGGCGCGTCGATCGCGTTAATCGCGACGATCTCCGCGACCCTGTCTGCAGACCAGTCCGCAACTCCGGCGGCCGTTCAGGGCGCCGCGGCACCAGCAGCTGCAACCAGTCCGGCTCGAGAGCTCGTGACCACGTACTGCGTGACGTGCCACAACCAACGGGTCAAGACTGCAGGTCTCGCGCTCGACGGCCTGGATGCCGAACAGGTCTTCAATTCAGCCGACTCGTGGGAGAAGGTCGTCGAGAAGCTGCGAAGCCGCGCGATGCCGCCGCCGTCCGCGCGGCGGCCGGATAACGCGACTTACGAACGTGTGGCCGCCTGGCTGGAGAACGAGCTGGATCGCGCCGCGGAAGCGCACCCAAACCCCGGCCGGACGGCTGAGCTCCATCGGCTCAATCGCACCGAATACGCGAACGCCGTTCGCGACCTCCTCGGTGTCGAAATCGATCCGAAAGTGATGCTGCCGCCAGACGAGCAGGCGTACGGATTCGACACCAACGCCGACGCCCTTTCGATGCAGCCAGCGCTGCTGGATCGCTATCTCTCAGCCGCCGCGAAGATTGCGCGGCTCACGGTTGGCGACCCGACGATTCCAGCCGGGTTCGAGCGATACACGGCGATGAAAGGCAACTCGAACGAGACTACATGGCTGTGGCAGAACGAGAGGCTTGGAGAAGAGTTTCCGCTTGGATCACGCGGCGGCATCGAGGCGCGCCATTACTTTCCGGTCGACGGTGAGTACGTTTTCAAGATTCGCCTCGACCGCACGGACACCGGCCTCATCCGTGGCCTCCGGGTGCGCACCGACATAGACATTCGCGTCGATGGCACTCGAGTCGGGCAACTGAATGTCGGCGGCACACCGGAGTTCACTGGCGGAAATCCGAACGCCACCGCGATCGGAAATTACGCGGAGTCCGGGAGTCCGCTGGCGACCGCAGATGACAAATTGGAGGTCCGTGCGCCCGTCAAGGCCGGTCTGCGGCAGGTGATTGCCACGATCGTCAAGGCCGACAACCTCGAGATCGAGGGATTGGCACTGGATTCAATTCCCATATGGAGCCGCGAATACACGAATAAGCCCGACAACCCGACCCTCATCTCGGCGCTGTTCGTTGGCGGGCCCTACAGCGGCCGAGTATCACCCGACTCGCCCGGACGCCGGCGGCTTTTCGTCTGCGAGCCCGCAAGCAGTGCGAGCGGAGCGGCGCGGGGCAGTGGGGCCCCGCAAGCGGAGCGAGCAGCCGGGGGAGGGACCCCGGCTTTAAGAAATGACGAGACCGCGTGCGCAACCAAGATCCTGACGGCGCTGGCACGGCGCGCCTACCGCCGGGCCCCGACGAACGAAGACATTCAAACCCTCATCGGGTTCTATAAGACGGCGCGCGCACAAGGAGATTTCGACGCGGGTATTCGCGCTGGAATCGAGCGAGTGCTCGTTAGCCCGGATTTCCTGTTCAGAATTGCCACCGAGCCGACTGGCGCCGCGGCTGGCACTGTGTACGAACTTCCGGACGTCGAGCTGGCGTCACGCCTGTCGTTTTTCCTGTGGAGCAGCATCCCCGACGACGAACTCCTCGACACGGCGATCCGTGGAAAGCTGCGCGAGCCAGCCGTCCTCGATCGGCAAGTCCGGCGCATGCTCGGCGACAAGCGCGCCCGTACGGCGCTGGTGCAGAACTTCTTCGAGGAGTGGCTGCAAACGAGAAATGTCTGGCTGCTCACGCCCGATCTGAACCAGAAGTTTCCCTGGTTCGACGACAACCTGCGAGTCGCGTTCGTCAAGGAAATGGAGTTATTCCTCGATGAGCAGCTGAAAGACGACCGCAGCGTCGTCGATCTGCTGACGTCCGACCAGACGTTCCTCAACGAACAGCTCGCGAAGCACTACGGTGTCTCCGGCGTGTACGGGAGCCATTTCCGCCCGGTCACGCTGAGCGACGAGAACCGTTTTGGGCTGCTGGGCAAAGCCGCCGTGCTTTCGGTGACCGCGTATTCGACCCGCACGGCGCCCACAATTCGTGGGAAATGGTTGCTGGAGAACCTGCTGGCCGCTCCTCCGCCATCCCCGCCTCCCAACGTCCCGGCGCTCGAGGAGACGAGCAAAGACGGGAAACCCCGCTCGGTGCGCGAAATGCTCGAGGCCCATCGGAAGAATCCGGTGTGCGCGAGCTGTCACGCTCGAATGGATCCGCTTGGACTGAGCCTGGAAAATTTTGACGCCATCGGACAGTGGCGCACGACCGACGCGGGCACACCGATTAACGCCTCCGGCGTCCTGCTGGATGGAACGAAAGTCGACGGCCCTGCGGCGCTGCGCCGCGCCCTTGTCGCCCAGAAAGAGCAGTTCGTCAGAACCGTCGCCGGTAAACTATTGACGTATGGGATCGGCCGCGGCCTGGAGCACTACGACGCGCCAGCCGTGCGCGGCATCGTCCGGGCAGCCGCAGCCGACGACTATCGCTGGTCGTCGACGATTCTGGCGCTTGTGAAAAGCGCCCCGTTTCGGATGAGGAGGACAGGATCATGATCGTCACCAAGAAGGCCATTTCGCGCCGAACGATTCTTCGCGGGTTGGGCGCGACCGTGGCATTACCGCTGCTCGACGCCATGATTCCGGCGCTGACGGCTCAGGTGAATACGGCGGCGAAACCGATCCGCCGCCTGGGCGTCATCTACCATCCGAACGGCGTGATTTACGACAAGTGGCTGCCGAACGGCGTCGGGACGGATTTTGAGCTCTCGCCCACGCTTGCCGGACTGCAGCCGTATAAGGACAAGGTCACGGTTGTCACAGGCCTCTTCATGGATCTAGCGGAGGCGCTTGGAGACGGCGGTGGCGATCATTCCCGCGCGTGCGGTGCGTACCTGAGCGGCGTGCACGTGAAGAAATCAGATACGGTGGTCGAGGGCGGGGTCTCGATGGACCAGATTGCGGCCAGGGCATTCGAGCGCGAAACCCAGCTTTCGTCGCTGCAGCTGCAGATGGACGATAACAGCATCGTCGGCTCCTGCGACGTTGGGTACAGCTGCGCGTACAGCAGCACGATCTCGTGGCTCACGCCGACGCTGCCCCTGATGACCGAGAACAACCCTCGTGTCGTGTTCGAGCGGCTGTTCGGCGCGACCGACAGCACCGACCCGAAGGTCCGCGCGGCGCGCCTGCGGCAGGACCGCAGCATCCTCGATTCAGTGACCGATCGCGTGAAGCAGCTGCAGCGGCGGCTCGGCGCCTCGGACAACAGGAAAATGAACGACTACCTGGCCTCGCTGCGCGACGTGGAGCGGCGAATCCAGCTGACGGAGGCGCAGAGCGCCAAGGAAGTGCCTGATGTGGATCGGCCGGCGGGCATTCCGGATAGCTTCGACGACCACGCGCATCTCCTCTACGACCTGCAGCTTCTGGCGTATCAGTCAGACATCACGCGCGTCATTACCTTCATGTACGGCCGGGAGCAGAGTCCACGGCCTTATCCGCAGATCGGCATTCCAGAGCCGCATCACCCGGTGACGCATCACCAGAACGATCCAGAGAAGATGGCGAAGTGCGTCAAAATTCAGCAGTATCACCTGAAGCTCTTCACCGATTATCTCGAGAAGCTCAAGAACACCCCGGACGGCGACGGAAACCTGCTCGACAACGTGATGATTCTTTACGGTGCGGCCATCAGCAACAGTGATCGCCACAGCCACGGCCCGCTCCCGACGCTGGTCGTCGGCGGAGGCTCGGGCACGATCAAAGGCGGCCGTCATCTGGTGTATCCGGAACACACGCCGCTGACGAACCTGCAGGTGACGATGCTGAACCTCCTCGGCGTGCCGGCGGAGAAACTGGGCGACAGTACCGGTCAATTCCACGAGCTCTCCGGACTGTCGGTGTAGATCGTCCATCGTCGATCGTCCATCGTCGATCGTCCACAAGGTCGCAATCCTTCCAGTGCCTCGGTCAGGCTGCGTCATCCAGTTTCGCTAGAATTGTCCGATCATGCCGAATACCGACAGCGCCCTCCGCTGCAAGGATCTGGTGAAGCGCTACGGCGACACCGTGGCCGTTGCCGGCCTCGATCTCGACGTGCGCCGCGGAGAGTGCCTGGGAATGCTCGGCCCAAACGGCGCCGGCAAGACCACCACGGTCGAGATCTTCGAAGGCTTGAGGGTTCCCGATTCCGGCCTGGTCGAGGTGCTCGGCGAACCCTGGCACGGCGACGGGTTGGCCCTGCGCGCGCGCCTCGGCATTCAGCTTCAAGAGACGAAATTTTCCGACAAAATGCGGGTCAGCGAAGTCGTGGTTCTCTTCCGCAGTTTTTACCCGCGCGGCCTGGACGTCGCGGACGTGCTCGCGCTGGTTGGCCTGGAGGAGAAGGCCGCCGCTCACGTCAGAACGCTTTCAGGCGGACAGAAGCAGCGGCTCTCCCTCGCGTGCGCGCTGATCGGTGACCCGGAAGTGCTCTTCCTCGATGAGCCGACGACCGGCCTCGATCCTCAATCGCGCCATCAGACATGGGAGATTGTCGAAGGCCTCAAGGCGCGCGGCCGGACAGTGCTGCTGACAACTCACTATATGGAAGAAGCGGCGCGTCTCTGCGATCGCGTGTCGGTGGTGGACTACGGGAAGGTCATCGCGCTCGGCACGCCGCGCGAGCTGATTGCTTCGCTCGGCGCCGAACACGTCATTGAATTCGCGATCGGCGAACAACCGCAGGCCGCAGGTTTGCACAGTCTGCTCAGTGCGCTGCCGAGCGTGGAGGGCGTGGCCCACGACGGTGTGCATTGGCGGCTCACCGTCCGCGAAGTGCATCGAGCCGTTCCCGCACTCCTCGCGGCGCTCGCGGAACGCGGCGCGGAGCCGATGCATCTCGCCACGCACCACGCCACGCTCGAAGACGTCTTCATGAGCCTGACGGGACGGAGGCTGCGAGATGGCTAGGCGCTCTGCGACCTACAAAGTCCGGGGGCCGCTGACCGAGCTGACGCTCGCTCGCATACGAGAGCTCATCCGCGAACCGGAAGCATTGTTCTGGGTTTTCGTCTTCCCCATTCTTCTGACCGCCATTCTCGGGCTCGCCTTCCGCAGCCGCCCACCCGAGGCGCTACCCGTGGCGGTTGTGGAAGGTCCGCTGGCCGATGCACGTCTCGCTGCGCTTGCGAAAGAGCCCGACCTCAAGCCGGACACCTTGACTGAAGAGGAGGCGCGACAAGCGCTCGCCCGAGGGCGCGTGGTGCTTGTCGTCTCTGGCGGAGAGACGCCCATGTACTCGTACGACCCCACCCAGCCAGAGAGCCGTGCCGCTCGATTGGCCGTGGATGCCGCCCTGCAGCGCGCGGCAGGGCGCGTTGATGCGTTCAGTGCTGGAAGCGCGCAAGTGACCGAGCCGGGTTCCCGGTACGTCGATTTTCTCGTCCCAGGCCTGCTCGGGATGAATTTAATGGGCACTGGAATGTGGGGCATCGGCTTCTCGTTAGTGGTCGCCCGAAACGGCAACCTCCTGAAGCGGCTGGTGGCAGCGCCAGTCCGGAAAAGCCACCTGCTTGGCGCGCAGCTCACGTCGCGGTTGATCTTCCTGATTCCGGAAGCTGGGGCGCTGCTCCTCTTTGCGTGGGTCGCGCTTGGTGTGCCGTTTCGTGGATCCCTGATTCTGCTCGCGGCCGTGTCCCTGCTGGGCGCGTTGAGTTTCAGCGGCCTCGGACTGCTGGCGGCCGCCCGTCCTCGCACCATTGAGGGTGTCTCTGGGGTAATGAACCTGGTCATGGTGCCGATGTGGATCTTTTCTGGCATCTTCTTCTCAACCGAGCGCTTTCCAGCGAAGATTCAGCCGTTCGTGCAGGCGCTGCCGCTGACCGCGCTGAACGATGCGCTGCGCGGCGTCATGCTCCAGGGGACCGGGCTTGTGGCGTTGCTCCCCGAGCTGGCGGTGCTGGCGGTGTGGGGAATAATCAGTTTCCTGCTGGCGTTGAAGTTCTTTCGCTGGCAGTAGGAAATTCAAAACCACGAAGGCACGAAGAGCGAATCTGCCAGGGACACGAAGGAAACCCGGTGTTGCTTTTCTTGCACCTTTGGCGAGTTCCTAACTTGGGAGGCTCATCCTTAGTGGATGTCCAGGCGTCCTTCGTGTCTTCGTGATCCAACCTGATAAATTCGAAACCACGAAGGCACGAAGGGGACGCACCACCAAAGATCACGAAGAAAGAGAAGTTTCTCTGTGACTCTGCGTCTCTGTGCTGAGACATGAAACTACGCATGTACCCCGGGTGCTTCGTGGCCGGTTCGCGCAACGTAGTCGATGTACGATCCGGGATACGCGTGGGCCGCATCCGTGCCGGTTTCGCCGCCCAGTTCGAGCACGCGATTGCTGAGGCCGCGCAGAAACTCGCGGTCGTGGGATACAAACAGCATGGTGCCTTCAAAACCTGCCAGAGCCTCGAGCAGCATTTCCTTTGTGGCGAGATCCAGATGGTTCGTCGGCTCGTCGAGCACGAGGAAATTCGGCGGATACAGCAGCATGCGCGCCATGACGAGCCGGGTCTTCTCGCCGCCAGACAAATTACGGATCTTCTTCTCGGTTTCCTCCCCGGAAAATTGAAACGCGCCGGCCAGGCTGCGAAGCGCGCCGATTGACTCGTGCGGGAAGTCGCGCCGGAGCTGTTCGTCGATCGTGAGGTCCGGGTCGAGGACATCGAGCGCCTGCTGCGAGAAATACCCCATCTTTAGGCTCGCCCCGAGCGTCACCACGCCTTCGTCGGGCGGCAATACGCCCGCCACCATCTTTAGGAGCGTGGATTTGCCGGCGCCGTTCTTCCCCATCACGCACCAACGCTCGCCTCGCCTGATGTTCAGGTTCAGATCGTCATGGACGACGCGACGTCCGTACTTCTTGCTGACGTGCTCGAGAATCGCGACCTGCTCACCGGAACGCGGGGGCTGCCGGAAGTCGAATTTGACGATGGTCCGCTTCTTCGGGAGCTCGATCCGTTCGATCTTGTCGAGCGCCTTCACGCGGCTTTGCACCTGCGCCGCTTTGGCGGCATGCGCGGCGAACCGCTCGATGAAGCGCTGCTCCTTCGCGAGCATCGCCTGCTGCCGCGCGTACGCGGCTTCGCGGTTCGCCTCGCGAATGGCGCGCTCCCGCTCGTAGAAATCGTAGTTGCCGGAGTACGCCGTGATTTCGCCGCCGTCGATCTCGGCGACCCGCGTCACGATGCGGTTCATGAACTCGCGGTCGTGCGATGTCATCAGCAGCGCGCCGGGACGCGACTTGAGAAAGGCTTCGAGCCAGATGATCGACTCGATGTCGAGATGGTTCGTCGGCTCGTCCATCAGCAGGATTTCCGGCTCGCCGAGCAGCACGCGCGCCATGGCCACGCGCATCTTCCAGCCGCCCGAGAGCGCGCCGACATCGCCGTCGATGCGCTCATCGTCGAAACCCAGGCCATGCAGGATTTCCCGCGTGCGGCTCTCGAGGGCGTAACCGCCCAGGTGCTCGTACTCCTCCTGTACGTCGCCGAAGCGCGCGAGGATCTTCCCCGACTCGCCCGCCTTCGCAGGGTCGGCCAGCGCCTGCTGCAGCTCTTCCAGTTCATGATGAAGCGCCCCGAGGCGCCCGCTGCCGGCGATCGCCTCGTCAAGGACCGATCGTCCCGACATCTCTTCAACGTCCTGGCGGAAATACCCTATGGGTGTCTTCCTCGGAACCGACACCTCCCCTTCATCGGGTTGTTCCTCCCCCGTAATCATGCGAAAGAGCGTCGTCTTGCCCGAACCATTGGGCCCGACCAGGCCGACCTTTTCACCGGGATTGAGCTGAAAAGAGGCGTCGACGAAGAGCACTTGCTTGCCGTACTGCTTGTTAACGCGTGAAAAAGCGATCATGCGGTGTCGTTAAGCCTAGCCTCTTCCAAGGCTTCATTCCCACTGTTTCTCGAGCACCGATCCACGTAACATCACCAGCCGTGACCATGAAGAAGCAAAAGATGTTCGTCGCGCTGGTGTTCACTGCCGGACTCTGCTGGACCGTATCTGGCCAGGAGCGGTGGTTGACGCCGGCGTCCTCCCAGATCGATGCGATCTATCCCGCGGTCGAGGCACTGTACATCGACCTGCACAAGAACCCGGAACTGGGATTCCAGGAGACGCAGACGGCGGCGAAGCTGGCCGCGCACGTGAAGGCGCTCGGTTTCGACGTCGCAACTGGCGTCGGAAAGACTGGTGTCGTGGCGGTGATGAAGAATGGGCCCGGGCCAACTGTGATGCTGCGAACCGAGATCGATGCGTTGCCTGTTGAGGAGAAGACGGGCCTCGCGTACGCGAGCACGATCAAGTCCAGGAACGCCGCCGGCGAGATGGTCCCGGTGATGCACGCCTGTGGCCACGACCTGCACATGGCGGCGTGGGCCGGTACGGCGCGATTGATGGCGGAAAATCGCGCACGGTGGCACGGCACGCTCGTAATGGTCGGACAACCGGCCGAAGAAGGTGGCAGCGGCGCTCCCGCCATGCTGAAGGACGGATTATTCACGCGCTTTCCGCGCCCCGACTACGCGCTCTCGCTCCACGACGACGATACGATGCCGGCGGGAACGATTGGCTACCATCCCGGCCTGTTCCGCGCAATGTCGGACAGCATCACCATCACGCTCTTCGGTCGCGGCGGCCATGCCGCTATGCCGCACAACACAATCGACCCGGTGGTTCTCGGCGCGCGGGTCGTCCTCGCCCTGCAAACCATCGTCTCTCGCGAGAACAATCCGGTCGAGCCCATTGTCATCACCGTGGGTTCCATTCACGGCGGGACGCAGGCCAATGTCATCCCGGACGAGGTGCGGTTGCAGGTTTCGGTGCGTACCTTCACGCGCGAGGTGCGCGATCGCACGCTCGCAGCCATCCGCCGGGTCGCAGAGAACGAAGCCGCGGCCGCCGGCGCCCCTAGGCCGCCACAGATCGACGTGCCCGCCGCGATTCGAAATCCCGTAATCAACGATGCGCGGCTCACGCTCCGCTTGGCCGACGCGCTGAAGAAACATCTGGGCGCCCAGAACGTGATTGAAATGCCCGCGAAGATGACGTCCGAGGATTTTGCGGAGTACGGCGTTGCCGGCGTTCCCTCGGCGCTCCTTCACATTGGGGCCGTCAATCCGGCCAAACTCGCCGAAGCGCGCAAAACGGGCGTCCCTGTCCCCGCACCGCATTCTCCCGAATGGGCGCCCGATCTGCAGACGACATTGAAGGCGGCGATTCGTGCCGAGGTGACGGAACTGCTGGAGTTATTCGGGGGTCAGGCCCCGTGACATGCGCCGCACGTCGCGATAACGGTAACAACCGACCAGATGGTCGTTCACCATTCCCACCGCCTGCATGTGCGCGTAGATCACCGTCGAACCGACGAAGCTGAACCCGCGGCGTTTCAGGTCGCGGCTGAATGCGTCGGACTCGCTGGTCGTCGCGGGAATCTCGGCTGTTGACTTCCGGCGATTCTGCCGTGGCCGGCCATCGACGAACCGCCAGCAATAGGCGTCGAAGCTTCCGAATTCCTCCTGGACGGCCAGAAACGCCCGCGCATTCTTCACGGCGGCGGTGATCTTCATCCGGTTGCGGATGATTCCCGGATCGGCGATCAGCCGGTTTATCCGCGCCTCAGAGAATCGCGCCACCTTCCCTGGATCGAACTCGCTGAACGCTCGCCGGTAGCCCTCGCGCTTGTTGAGCACGATCGACCAGCTGAGTCCCGCCTGCGCCGCTTCGAGAACAAGGAACTCAAAGTGCGTGCGGTCGTCGTGGATCGGCACACCCCACTCGCGATCGTGGTACTCGCACATCAGCTTGTGCTCGACGTTAACCCAGGCACACCGTTTCGGCGTTTCTATTTCCCCACAGCTTTCCAGAGATCTGCCTTGGTCTGCGGCACAGCGGGAGCATGCACGTTTATGTAGCGATCGAAGTCGAGATTGAGCTTCTCGAGCACCGGAACCAGCGCCTTGACGTGATCGTTAGCCGCCTGCCCGGCAGCGGGTAGCGAGAAATCGCCTTGAAACAGAATCTTTTCCTTGCCGATGTACGCGACCATCAAACCATTCGAGTGAGGAACCGGAGACACGTGGTACATCTCAACCGTTCGCGTGCCATCCGAGTACACCTTCTTCTCTGAAACCGCCTCGATTCGTGCTTTTTTCGGGTTCTTCGCAAGCGTATCGTTCAGCAGCGTTCTTGGAGTGTTCAGGGCTCTCTCGAAGAACTGCTCGTTGTTCTTCTGGGTGATGATGGTTGCGCCCTCGGCGACCATCGCCGGCAACCCTCCGGTGTGATCGGCGTGAGGGTGCGTGTTCATCACGTAGCGGATTGGTTTGTTTGGAATGAGTTTCTTCGCTTCGGCGATGTAAGCGAGCGCACGCGCCTCGGCTTGTCCCGCCTCGAGCATCATGACGAAGTCTCTGAACTCGACAATCAGCGAATCGTAGCTGCCGGCTCCGGTGGTGAGGCGATAGAGTCCCTCGCCAAGCTTTTCGGAGCTGACCGTTAGAGCGGGAGGGGCCGCTGCGCCCGCAGCCGGTGCGCCGCCACCGCGAGCCGCAGCGGGCACAGGCGCAGGAACCAGCGACGCGAGATCGGCAGGATTCGCCTTCGCCGCAGTCACAACGACTTCAAAGAAGGGCCACCCGCCGCGCGTCTGCACGATCGTCGAAGGCGCCATGACTCCGCCGAAATCCTTCCAACTGGAGTAAGTGGCAAGGATATGCATGTCGCCCATGATGGTCTCACCAAGCCATGTCTCGACCCGTTCGACGATACCCCGATCGTTCACATAGCCGTTGACGACATAGGTCTTCCCAGACGCTGCCGTGACCTTCGGACTCCAGGCGACGACCGTGTAGTTCTTGCCATCGACCCTGCGCCGGGCCACCGTCGCATTGTTCTCCGCAGCGCCTTTCAGAAAACCCCACGGCGTGATGTAGAGCTCGAGAGAGCTGGCCCAGGGTTGCGAGATGTCCGCCTGCTGGGGCGTGACCTGCTGGAAAAACGTTCCGGGGGTCAGCGTCGTCGATCCACCGGGCCCAATGTTGTTGGTCGTTCCGGTATGGCGCGAGGCGGGCGCCGCGAGGTCGATGACACGGACGTAGTTGCTTATCGGCCGCATGGGATCATGCGTGCCCTGGCAGGCGAATACGACCGCATTGGCTCCGCACTGCTGGAACGACACGTCCTTCGCCGATCCGGAATACGTGATGGACTTCGGATCGCCCAGTGCCTTTTGCGCGTTGGCGATGACCGTCCTGGCATCCTGCGCCGTCGCGCTCACGCACGAGTACGCAAGACAGACAGCGACAAAAACCAGTTTCTTGAGCACAGCTGCCCTCCTACTTCGGCGTCACGCGGAACAGCCCGCCGGCCTTGTCGTCCTCGAGCATCCACAGCGCGCCGTCCGGACCAACCTCTACGTCGCGAATGCGATGGCCCACACTCCAGCGCTCCGCAGGCGTGGCTCCGCCCTTGCCGTCGAACGTGACGCGGTTGAGCGTCTGCGTTTCCATCCCGCCGATGAGGGCCGATCCCTTCCACTGCGGAAACATCGCGCCGTTGTAGAACATCAGATTGCCGGGTCCGATGATGGGCGTCCAATAGATCACCGGCTTGGTGAGATCCGGCCGGGTGTCCGGACTGGGGATCGGCACGCGGTTGTAGTTGGTGGCGTAGGACACGAGCGGCCAGCCGTAATTCTTGCCAGGCTCGATCAGGTTCAGCTCGTCACCGCCTCGCGGCCCGTGCTCGATTTCCCACAGCCGGCCGTCTGGCGCGAACGCCAGACCGTAAGGAGTGCGATGACCGGTGGTCCAGGTGGCCGACGGCGCCAGGTTCGGTCCCTCGAACGTATAGGTGCTCACCACAGGTGCCGTCTTCGCGAGTTCCGTGTCGCGCGGCGGATTGATGAGGTCTACGCTCGCTGCGCCTGTCTTTCCGGCCATCGGATTGCCGGGCGCCGGCTTCCCATCGAGCGTCAGGCGCAGGATCTTGCCCAGGGGTTGGTTCGGATCCTGCGCGGGCGTCATGCGCTGGCGATCACCGACTGTCAGGTAGAGATACCGGCTGTCGGGAGAGAACGCGATCTGAGCGCCGAACTGTCCGCCGCGGCCCTTCGGCATGTCGCGCCACAAGACCTGCAATCCCTCCAAGCTTGCTTTGGCGCTCGCCGTGCTCCCGCCGATCACAAGCTTCGCCCGTGCGAGGGCCAGGCTCGATCCCGATTTGTCCTCGTTCGGCTCGGCATACGTCAGGTAGATGCTCTGGTCTTTCGCGTAGGTCGGTGAGACGAACACGCCCAGCATCCCGCCTTGGCCCTGGTACAGGACGTCCGGCACGTTCGCGATCGGCGTCTTCTCGCCCTGCTGGGTCACCAGCCAGACCGGGCCGACCTTCTCGGTGACAATCAGCCGTCCATCAGGCAGGAAGGCCAGGCGCCATGGCAGGTTGAAGGTCGCTACCTGGGTCATCGTGAAAGGCAGGTTCGCCTCTGGCGCCTTCTCGCCCGCGTTGATCTGGGCCTGCGCCGTGGCGGACAACAAAATGAGTAACAGAACGGCATTTAGAAGTGACTTCATGACGATTAGTATAGCGAATCATGGCTACTACCTTGATAGCGCGGACGAAACGGCGATAATCCCGTCATGCAAAACGCACGCTTTCTCGTCACAGGCGGCAGCCAGGGCATCGGGGCGGCCCTCGTCGAACTTGCCCGCCAGGCTGGCCACCAGGTCGTGTTCACCGGCCGCAACGAACGGCTCATTCAATCGGTTGCGCAACGAACCGGCGCGCATGGTTTGCAAGCAGACGTGTCCAACCCCGACGACAATGCAAGAACGGTCACGGAGTGCATGGACCGAATGGGCGGAGTCGACGTGCTCGTCAACAACGCGGCGTACGATTACCGGGCTGAAATCGGCGCGCTGGACGTTTCCAAGATGAGAAAGCTCTTCGACACGAACGTGTTCGGGCTGGTTGATATTACCAATCGCGTCGTGCCACAGATGAAGGCGCAGGCTTCCGGCGACATCGTCAACATCGCGTCCACCTCCGGGATGAAGGGGGCGGCGGCGTCAACGCCCTACGGTGCCAGTAAGTGGGCAGTCCGCGGCATTACGCAATGCTGGCAGGCGGAACTGCGGCCGCATGGTATCCGCGTTGTCGCAGTATGTCCGTCCGAGGTGCAGACCAGCTTCGGCGGGAAGACCGGTCGTAACAACCCGAACAAGCTCTTCGCAGAAGATATCGCGCGGACGATCATGGCGGCGCTCACGATGCCACGCCGCGCGCTGTGGCCAGAGCTGGCAGTGTTTGCCAACAACCCGTGGAAGGAGAACTGATCCGCCGCATTCACTTTCGTCCGCGCTTCATGGTGCTCCTTTCGTGCCGACCGCATTCGCCAGGCACGCGAGATACACCTGACGGTGAACCGCGACGGCACCGAGCGATGCCAGATGCTCCGTCGGCCACTGAACGTCGAGCAGCGTCATGCCGCTCGACCGCATGAGATCGACAAGCGCCATCAGGGCGACCTTCGAGGCGTCGCGCTGGAAGTGGAACATCGATTCGCCGGAGAACAGCCCGTCGATTCGCACGCCGTAGAGGCCTCCCGCGAGCTGATTGGCGCGATCGAACACCTCGACGCTGTGCGCCCAACCGAGCTCGTGCAGCCGGGTGTAGCCCGCTATGAACTTATCGGTGATCCAGGTGTCGTCGCGTGACGGATCGGCGCAGCCTTGTAATACGCGCGCGAAGCAGGTGTCGACGCGGACCTCGAACCGCTTTGCGCTTTGCCGAAGCGAGCGCGACACGCGAAGACCGTCGAGCGGCAGGATGCCGCGTGGGTTCGGCGACCACCACGGGAGCATCCCCGGCAGATCCGGAATACCCATCGGGTACACGCCCCGCCGATACGCGTGGATCAGCGTGGACGGTTCGAGATTGCCGCCAATGACCACAAGATCGTCCTCCGGCCACTCTGAGGGCAACGGAAACCGCCACTTACTTGCCCCCACGGGCTGCGGCGGCGCGTCCCAGCTCGTCACGAGGAGATCTTACGGCTGCGCGGGAATGACGGTGAGGACGGTTTCGGATGAAGCGACCTTCGCGTCCTTCGCGTTGCCGCCAATGCGCGCCTCGAGGCGCAGCAGGTACCGGCCAGGCGCAGCGTCTTTCAGCGAGATGCGTTTGGAGATTGCGAACGTGCTCGTGCCGGCCCTGGGGCGCGCAACTTCATCGCGCGATTCGCGCGATGAAAAGACCTCGCGGCCGTCCTCGCCAACCAGGTGAGCCGTGATCGCGACGGTGTGGTTCTGCGACGACATGTTGTCGTAGGCCTCGGCATAGAGCCCAAGCTCGTCGCCTTGCACGAACGTGCGCCGGCTGGTCGGCGGGCCGGGCAGTTGTTCGCTCGTGATCTGCTTGTCCGCGATAAGCGTTGGTACGACCGGCGAGGTCGCCGCCGTCAGCAGCATCCCGCTCATCGACAGCGGCTCGTCGGCAAAGTCGGGGACGAGCAGGTCATAGAAGACGGTTCCCATCTGCTGTGCGCCGGTCTCGCGAACACCGATGCGCAGCTGGTAGCGGCCGGGTGCAAGGGCGATGCGTTCGTTGATGCGGAAACCTGCCTGCCGTGCACGCTCGTAGGTATCGGGCCGCAAGCTGAGCTCGAACTCCCGTCGTTCGCCCCTGAGGGGCTTGCCTTGCTCGTTCAGGCTGAAATAAGACAATTCCACTTTGTCAGCGAACACGGTGCCGTTGTTCCGGCGCTCGAACTGAAAACCGGATCCGTCCAATTCGATCGCGATGGTGACGGCGTGTTCGCGACCCGTCGTCTTGAACGGTGACGCCTGCACGAGCATCGACACGCCCGCCTGCTGCATTGGCGTGTTGAGCACCGTCCGCAGCTCGGCACTGGTGGTATCGGCCCCGCCTTTTTTCGCCTCGCGCTCCATCCGCAGGCGTTCGTCGGCCGCGCGCTCTTCCGGCGTCTTCCCGCGTGGGCTCGCATAGCCCTTCCTCGCGGTCACCGTCAGCCCTGGCCGTTTGACGCGGACCTCGATCTTGTGGAACTTCCCATCACGCGGATGCGTAGGCGGGTAGTAAGCCAGAACGTAGTACCGGCTGTTGGCGCGTACGATTTGATCGAAAGCCGGCAGCGGATCGTTGACGTTTACAGTGGCGAACCCGCCGGTCTCCTCCGACAGCGTTCGCAGGCTGTCCTGCGAAAGCCGCATCTCGGCCCCGAAGCCCGCGTAGTTGGCGGCCGCCACGGGAGCGTTGTTGCTGGGTCCTGGAGAGTCGAGCGCGAAGGCGTCGCTCGACATACCGACGAGGCCGCGCGGATCGATGCCGAAGATGCTGACGTTGCCTCGAGCCGCCGCCGTGACGGCGTCCTGAATCGCGCGAACGACCTGGGTGGCCTCCTGCGCGCCGAAAATATCGTTCGTCGGGTAGTCGATCCCTTCGCTGAAGAGCAGCAGGGCTTTTCGGCGGCCGTGAATGTTCCCCATGAACTCAGATAGGTTCCTGAGCTGCTCGAGCACACGGAGCGCCCGATAACCGCGTTCCAGGTCTTCGGAGTCGAAGGTGCGATCGGGATACCCGTCGCCTCGGGTGTAAGGGTTGATGGCAGGATCGAGGCTCGACCCGGAGCTGTGGCTGCCTGTGTTGGTGGGAGGCGCAGCCGCGTTCGGATCGCGGCCGGCCGCTTCCATCGCGGACAGCTCCTGCTGCCGCCAATACGAATCGATCTTGTCGAGCGTGGATGAACGCAGCTTGCGCCCGACGAACTTGTCGACGGCGGCCAGCAGCAGCGCCGGATCGCTCGTGAACTCCTGAGAAGCGTCGGTACGCCCGCTCGTGTAGACGATGGCGCCGACGTCGTTGGCGCCGAAATTCCGCTCGATGAACTGGCGCGCGTGGCGCTTCACCGTATTGGTGCGGAACAGGCTGGTGCCGAAGTCGTCGAGCACAATCACGTACAACCGGCCGGCCAGCGATTGCTGGTTCGTCCTGACGTCGCTTGCGGCGGCCCGTCCGCCGAACACGAACCTGTCTGACCTCACGACCGGAAGATCGACGTAGGAGAACAGGTCGATTTTCTGAGGCTTGCCATCCTCAAAAATCTCAAAATCCCCCTTCTCCAAATCTCCAATGAAATTGCCCTGCCGGTCGGTGACGACGGTGTCGACATCGACGTAGTCGACTTCGGCCTTGAAGGTGACCTGGGGCTGTCCCGCTGGAGGAGGAGCCTGCTGGGCGAACGTGATGGCGAGGCCGAGGGCGCAGCAGAGAACCGCGGGAATGACAGTCCGCATCTATCTAATGATACCGGGGACCCGACACGAATCGAGCCCCCGGAGAAACTCCGTCTAGAAGATGAACCGAAGCTGCATCTGCACGGAACGCATGGCTTGCGCGCCGTTCACGGCCCCGGCGCCCGCGTTGGCTGGCGTCAGGCGCGTGCTGTTGACCGTGCCATCCGCGTTGAACTGGTTGTTGCGAATCGTCGTGGGATCCGATGGGTTGTTGTACTGAATGGCCGAGACCCGGGAGTTGTACACGACCGAGTTGAACACGTTGAACGCGTCGACACGGAATTGGATCTGGCGGGCGCCGCCGACTTTGATGTTCCGCGCGATCGCCAGGTCGGTCGTGTGGTCCCAGCAGCCGTTCAGCAGGTTGGCGCCGGACTCGTTGCCGGTGCTGTTGTAGGTCGGACCCGCGAACGCAGCGGCGTTGAACTGCGCGTACTGATTGCTCGAGCACCCCGATCCGTAATCGCCTGTCGGCCTGATGCGGGCAGTGTATTGCGGCGAGCCGGTCAGGTTCACGTTCGCGCCGGCCGTCTGATACGTGTAGGTCGCATCGTACGGAGCCCCTGACCCGGCGTAGTAGGCGCCAGAGATCTGCCAGTCGTTCGCAATGGCCGCCATCACCTTGCGCGCGCCGGTGCCGGGTTCCATGTCCGGCAGGTCGTAGATGAAAGTCGCCCTGATGAGCTGCCGGCGAAGTCCGACGTTCGAGATCAGCTCGTCGTTCGCTTCCTGGTAGCTTGCGAGGCCGATTGTGCCGTCCGTGTTGTGCACCAGATGCTGCGGCGAGAGCGTGTTGCCTTCGAAACGGAGCCCGACGGTCCACGCAAGGCCCGCTTGCCAGTTGTTGCGGAACCGTCGATTGAGCGCAATCTGCAGCGAATCGTAATTCGTGTGGAACCTCGGAGACGTCAAGACGATCGGCCCGAGTCCGCGGAATGGCCTCATCAGATCCGTTGCCACCGCCATGGCGCCGGGAACGGTGCTCGCGGCTGCGGTCGCATCCTGATTCTGCGATTGATAGGCGGCGCCGACATCCGGTGCGTTGAGATCGATTGGGTTCTGTCCGGCAGGTGTCGAGATCGATCCGAACGCGATGGAGTTGTAGTTGTGCGTGCCGACATAAGAGACGTCGAGCGCCGCGTACCAGGGCAGCGTCATCTGCACGCCCGCGTTCCACTGCGTGGCTGCGCCGATCTTGGCGTCGTATTGGTGAATCAACATCACCGGCGGCGCCTGGAGAGCCGTCGTCCCGGCGGCGACCGATTGAAGCGTTGAATTGATGACAGTCGATCCCTGGCCGGTTGGAGGGTTGCCGATCTGGCCGAAGATCGCATCGCCCTGCGGCCTGTCGTAGAACACGCCGACGCTGCCGCGGAGGACCACGGTCTGACTCCCCGAGATGTCGTAGGCGGCGCCGATACGCGGTCCGAACACAAGCGAGTCTTCGATGTAGTTTTCCTTCGCAATGCCGTTGCCAGCCTGAATGACGCCGTTGGTTATGACGCCGGTGCCCGGAACGATCGTGCCGATGGCCACAGCCGTGTTCGGGCCGAGTGAGGTATTCGTTCTCGGATCGATCGCCACGCGATTGGCAGCCGCGCAGGTCGCGCCGGGCGTCGAGCAGCCCGGGAGGTAAAGCAACGGGGCGTTGGCCTTCGACCACTTCTCCGGGAAGAAGTTCGACGCCTGCTGTTTGATGTCGTACTGCGGCCCGTGATGCGTGAAGCGCATGCCGAGGTCGAGGGTCAGCTTCGGCGAGATTTTCCAGTTGTCCTGAAGAAAGAAGTCCTTGTTGTAGTAGCGGTAGTCGCCTTCGTAGAGTTGGTTCTGCTGCTGGAACTGCTGGAACACCCCGGTCGCCGCGTTGGCGAACGGGAACCCCGTATCGAGCGGGTTGTTGGTGTCGTTGGTGAAGGTGACGCGTCCCTCAAAGGGAAGCGCTCCCTGAGTCACCGTGCCGAGATTCTGCAGCTTGAGGCTGTCCTGCGACTGGTATCCAACCTTGAAGGTGTGGGCGCCCCAGAGCTTGGTCATGCTGATTGCCAGGTCTTTTGTGTTCTGCATGCAAAGGAACGTCGGATAGATCAGGCCGGGTGGCGGATTCGCAACGCGGCCGCCCCAGACGAATGCCGGGGCCAGGACGACCCGGCCGTTCTGGTAGAACGGCGCGTTCATCTCCTGAAGAACCTTTTCCTGGTACGTGCCGGCCGGCACGAGTCCGTTCTGGTAGATTCGCGGGAAGCCCGTGAGCCCTGTATACGACGGGTCGGTATACGGGGTGTTGATGACGTTGCCGAGCTGGTTGCCCTGCGTGAGGCCCCACGTGGCTTCGAGTATCGTCGAGTTGTTCAACGTGTAGTCGACGGTGGCCGACGGGACGAGAATCGCCGGGAACTGGAATACGTTGTCGTTGTACCCCGGCAGCGTGCCGGCGTTTGTCTGCACCGTTGCGTTCTGCCCGGCGTATTTGGCGCTCACGCGCAGCTTCGACGACGCCTGCCAGTCGATTCTGACAACGTGCTGATAGGTGTTGCTGTTCACATCCGGCGCAACCGCTTCGAGGTTGTAGTTGGCGCCAGGAATGCTCACGTTCGGCTGCGGGTAGCTCTTCAGGATGTTCATGCCGAGGCCGTAAAGCCGGCTCTGCGGGATTCTGCCGACCACGCCACCGTCCTGGAAGCATCCGCGTGTATCGGCCGCCGTGCAGGGCAGGCCGGTCGACGAATCGCGAATCAGATTGAAGAGAGCGCCGGCGTTATCGGTGGTCTGCGAGAAATCGCCCTGGCGTTCCAGCGCCGTCGGCACTCTGAACCGGGTGACCGCGCCCCCGGCCTTGCGCGGGGAGAACTGCTCGGAATAGAAGAAGAACAGGCTGTTCTTTCCGCCTGGCTTTCCGACCGGGCCGCCGATCGTGTAGCCCCAGTCGCGCTGTTTGGAGACGGTCTTCGGGTTGCCGTTGCGGTCGTTGACCCAGCTGTTCGAGCTCCAGTCGGAGTTGCGTTCGATATCGAAGAACGATCCGCGGAACTGGTTGGTGCCGCTCTTGGTGACGCCGGAAATCTGAATGCCAGTGGTGCGGCCATACTCCGCCTGGTAGGCAGAGGAAACGACCTTCACTTCGGCGATGGAATCGGAGTTCAGTTGCAGCCCCTGCTGGTTGCCGCCGGTGTTGACCGAGGAAATACCATCGAGCAGATAGTTCGTGCGCGCGCCGTCGAGCCGGGCCACGGCGCCGGTGGTATTGGTGGCGATGACCCCGGGAGTCAGCACGGCGTAGGCCGAGAAGTTCCGCAGCGCCATCGGCACGTTCTCGACGACCTCTCGTGTGACGACGAAGGACCGGTCACCGGTCTGCGCCTGAATCATCGGGGCGTCCCCGGTGACGAGCACCGTTTCTTCCAGCGCTCCAACCTCGAGCATGAGCGGAGGAACTGCCGCGCGATCGCCAAGGCTGACGACCACCGCTTTCCGTTCGGCCGACTTGAACCCGACAAGCGACACTCTGACGGTGTAGGTGTCGGCCGGTACGTTGGCAAACACGTAGTCGCCGGTTTCCGTCGTGGTTGCCTCGAACGTGGTTCCGCGGGCCTCGCTGATCAGCGTGACTGTTGCGCCAGGAATCGCTCCGCCTTGTGTGTCTCGCACAGTACCTGCAACCGTCGAGGTCGACTGCGCTGCTGCGTTCGAGGCCAACATCGTCACTACTGCTGCGACGACTGCCCACAGTATTACTTTGTACCCACTCATCTTCATACTGGCTCCCCAGATAGAAAGCTTGCGCCACGACACGTGCGCGCTCTGCGGTTTGGCTTTAGAACGCCCAGATCCTAACACGGGTGGCCTCAAGAGGCCGAGAACGGCCGCACCGTTCGTACTGCCTACGAAGATTCGTGTTCGCCACGGCCCAGAGAATGCTGTTCGTCGTGCCCATCGCGGAAATCGATGGCGTAGTGCTGTCACAACCAATCCCTTCATCGGACTCGTCTCCCTTGTGTTGTTGTCGCCATCTAACGGACCTTGATGTTGAAGTACCAGAATGGGGGCTCGACCTCGCTGTACCAGTGCGGCACGCCTTTCGGAATGACGATCGAGTCGCCCGCGCTGAGATTGTGGGTGTTACCTCCGACAATTCTGGCGCCGCGAATTTCGTATTCGGGATGCGGATTATCGGGTCTCGACGCGGGGTGAGGATTGACGTCAACGACGGTACCGCCAGTGACGATGGTGGCCGAGCCTTTCACGATGTAGGTGACGTCGGTATCCATCAGATGCACTTCGGCTCCGCCCGGCCTGTCACGCTGAGCCGTCTCCACCATGTAGGATCCATGGCTGTCGTGCAGCATCAGCGTCCGCTGCTCGAAACCGGTCGCGATTCTCTCCTTCGAGGAGTAGATCACCGGCTCAGCCGAGGCGGGCGCCGTGTACGTATCCGGCGTCCCGGCCGACGCCGCCGAAGTGGCCCCAATTTTCCTCTGCGGCCCCGTCTGGGCCCAGGTGGTGACAGCGAGCACGACCACCGCGATGGCCGCAAGCGATGCTGATCTCTTTACAGTCATGATTCCCTCGCCTCACTAGCGGCTCGACCCTCTGTAAATGACGCGCCAGATCTTGCCTTTGACGCTTTCGGTGATGTAGAGCGAGCCGTCCGGTCCTTGCGCTGTCCCGTTGGGACGAGCCACCGCATCGGCGGGGCTCATCAGCGGTTCCTTCCCTTTGAACCCGTCAGCGAACACTTCAAATTTGCCCGACACTTTGCCATTGACGAACGGCTGAAACACGACCTGGTAACCGGCCTGAGGGAGAGGCGTGTTGTTGTGGGAGCCGTGCGCAGCCATGAACAACCCTCCACGATATTTCGCCGGAAACTGCGTGCCGGTGTACGGCATCAAGCCCACGGGGGCGTAATGCGCCGGGAACGCCGCGACCGGTTGTTTGTACTGCGCACAGCGGCCGCCCTCTTCCTTGCCATCTCCCCCGTATTCCGGAGCGAGCCTCATCTTGTTGTTCTTGCCGTCCAGCCAGCAGTAGGGCCAGCCGTAGACGTCGCCCTCGCTGATTTCCAGCAACGGCTCGAGCGGCCTGAATGCGTTGTCTTCATCGGTGAACTTCGTGGGATAGAGGGTATTGAGCGAATCGCGGCTGTTCATCGCGGCGTAGAGTTTGCCGTTGTGCCACGCGAGCGCCACTGGCTGACGCATCCCTGTCGCATATCGGTTGGCGGGCGAGTACGTCTGCCCGACAATATCCGCCTTGAATCGCCAGATGCCGCCGCCGTCTGTGAGCATCGGGCACGGATCGGGCGCCACCGCGTTCGGGATCCTCTCCGTGCACGCATTCGACGGCAACCCGATATTCACGTACACGTTTCCCGCATCGTCGAAGGCGATGTCCTTGTCCTGGTGGCCGCCCGTCGTGCCGCGCATGCCACTGACAATTGCCTCTGCAAGGCCGACGGGCTTCAATTCGCCCGGCGTCATCTTGAAACGCTCGATCGATGTGGTCGTCGCGTAATACAGGTAGCCGTTTCGCATCACCAGCCCTGTGGCGCCGTTGGTGCCGAACCGCTCCATGACGTCGGCCTTGCCGTCGCCATTGGTGTCCCGCAGGCCTGCGATGCCGCCGGGGCGCGGCCCGATATTTCGCAGGGAGACGTAGATATCGCCAGTGGGAGTGACCAGGATGTGCCGCCCTCCCTCGCCCGCGCCTTCCGACACAACCAGCGCGCAGAAGCCTGCGGGCAGCGTCAGGCCTCCGTCATTGGTATCGCACGCCGGCAGCGCACGCTGCCCGACGAGGTTGGCCGTGCCGAGTCCAGAAGCACACACCGCGACCAGGACGAGCATCGCGCGCTTCATGGCTTTCCTCCTACGCAGACCCTGTCGGGCACCTAAGATCGCGCGCCAGATCTTCCCTGCGCGCCTCAGACCTGGCTCTCCCTACAAGCGACAAACGCTGATACTTTATTGAGCAAGGTATCTCAGCTAGCTCCTCAAGTCAATCGGATCACCAACTGTACTGAAACTGACTGGTCAAGCCGGCGGTTCGTCGGCTAGTTCTTGAACTCGACCACGATCGCGTCGACGCGTGAGTCGTCCTGGTTCTCGCTCGTCTGGGTCGATGCACCGAACCAGCTGAACTCGCTCGCCTTATGCTGTTCGATGGTGTCTGTCTTCTGCCCGGCTGAAACCTGCTGGATGTGCTGGTCGGTGATATAGACGACCAGACGATCGGCCAGCGCGTGCAGCGGCACGCGCTGGCGCGGGGCGAGCCGCAGCCGCAGCACGCGAACCTGGCTGTTCTCGAACTCGAGCGTGAACGCGCCGAGGGCAACTCGCACCGCATCGAGCGGGGTGCTCGCCTTCGTCGTGGCACTCCCCGCCTTCTTGATGCCGATGTCGACGATCATCGGGCCGGTGAAGGCCGGGGTCTTCCAGACTCGTGGGTCCAGCTCAGGCGGAATTTCGGAATAGTGAAACCCGCTCGCCGGGCTCCATTGCACTTCTCCCTCTTGCCACTTCAGGTCGACGATGCCGCCGTCGAGGTAGTGGAGGCGCTCCCCTCCCGGATGCAGGTACACCATCACCCGGTTCAGCTTGTGGTCGTGCATTTTGCGCGTGGAGCCGGGAACGTCAACCGCCGGGTGCGGCGCGTTGACGATGACCTGGTCGTTCTCGAATGAGGGCTGCGCCGCCGGTTGTGGCGCCGCCTGCGCGTGCGCCGCGCCAGGCGACGCGAACGTCAGACCAAGCGCCAGCCAGCAGCCGGTTGAGAAGAGCGCGAGCTTCATGACTTTGTCTCCCTTCATCGCTGCAGCGCGGCGATATTCGCCTCGCTGCACTCCTGCACGGCCTGAAACATCTTGCTCACACCCGGGATGCCCACCACGAAGGGATTGGGCGCATTCGGGTTCGCCTTCACCGCGTCGATGCGCTTGAAGTAGTCGCTGAACCCGTCGTGGTTCGATAGCAGCACGTCTGCGTTTGCCGCGCGCGCCAACCGCTCCAGCCGCATCGCGGAAGCGCTGTGCAGCGCCAGATTCTCCGCTCCGGTCTGCCGCCCGATCCCCGTGCCTCCCCAGAACGCCGCCATGTGGGTCACCCCCTTGATTTTCACCGGTATCAGGAACGACAACGTACCAGGCGTGTGACCCGGGGTGATGTACACGGCGATCGTGGTGTCGCCAAGGGTATACCGCTGACCATCGGTGGCGTCGAGATCCCGCGCGGGAACGGGCGGGCCGTCCGCGGCGCCAGTGGCATTCTGCGTCCGCACGATGTCCCAGTCGGCTGGCGCCATATACACGCGCGGCTTGTAGAGAGCCTGAAGGTACTTCGCCCCGCCTACGTGATCGCGATGGTTGTGTGTTATGAAAATCACCTTAATATCGGCCGGGTTGAGACCGAGCTTCTTTAGGCCGTCATCCACGATCTCCTTGACGCTGTAATCGTACGTCGCGTCGATCAGGATGATGCCCGCCGCTGTGGTGACAGCCCAGGCCGATACGCCGCCGTTGCCGCTCTTGGTGGCCAGGACATACACGTTGTCGAAAACCTTCTCGGGATCGCGATACCAGGCATCGCGCGGGGGCGGCGGAGGGGGCGCGGCATTCGGAGCGGCGGGGGCCGGCGCCGGTTGAGCCGGCATGGGGGTTTGCTCCAGCGGACCGCACATCTGGCCGATCGCGGCCCGCCAGAGTTCACCGCCTGCGGCTCTGGCCGCGGCGATGTGCGTCGCCACCGCAGCCGGCACCGATGGGGCTTGCGCGCGCGCACCGGTCAGTCCCCAGGCGACGCCGAGCGTTGTGACGGTGCCAATCAGAATTCGACTCGCGGAACGGGTCTGCATTGACGTGGCCTCACGGTCAAGATTCTGTGTTCCGATTGACTTGCGGACCGGAGTGCAATACCTTGTTCAGCAAAGTCTACCAGTCTTCTCGTTCTCGCGCTCACTGTTCCCTTGATCGGCCAGGATGAGGCGCCGGCCGCTCCAGCCAACGGTACGGACCCCGATCAGATCTAATGAGGCGCTGAAGAAGCTGCAGCACGGGCCTCAGCTGCCGCACGGCGTAACAATGGACGCACAGGGGAGGATCTATGTTGCGGACCGCGGCAACTCACGCATACAGGTCTTCGATCGTTCGGGTAAGTTCCTCGCGAAGTGGATCGACATCGGCCAGCCGTGGGACGTCTACTACGCGTCGCAGGAGAATGCGTTGTATGTGTGCGACGGGCAGTACGATCGCATCACCAAGCTCAGTCTGGAGAGCAAGGTGCTCGGCGAACTGAGTCATTTTGGGAAAGCACCGGGCGAGCTGGATTTCGCGCACGCGATTACGGTGAGCCCCGACGGAGCCGACATTTACGTCGCCGAAATCAAGAACTGGCGCGTCCAGAAATGGTCGAGGTGAGTGACGTCTCCATCGGGATCGTGAACCAGTCGGCGAACGCCCGGTCGAATCGCGAGAACAGCTGTTCGGTCACGAGCCAGATGATGACCAGCGCGGCCCCAACGAGGGGCCGCGGGGTCACATTGGTCGTGACCGTGGCAAAGAGGTAGCCGGTGAAGCCGACAAACATCAGAGGGGGCCTGAGCGAGCTTCGACCCGTCCGGCTCGCCACGGCACCAATGGCGGTCAGCATCGGCATGTGCCACGGCTCCCAGCCACTGAGGCCGTAAGAGAAGGACGCCTGAAGCCAGGTCGCGAAGACGCAGTACAACGCAAACGCCACCGCGGCGCGTTTGGCATTGAACGGCTTTCGGCCGATCTCCCAGGCCGCTGCCATGGCCAGCACGATCTTGATACCCACCATATACGTGTAGAAGAATCCCGGCGCGAGGTGAACGCCTGAACTGGCTACCCGCAAATGCACAGCCGCGAGAACGAACTCGGCGGCGGCGCCGGCGGCTACGACAGCGATGAACGCCCTCGCCGCATACAACGAGAGAAAATCCCATCTGTAGACGCGGCTGAAGCTCCTGGCCACCTCCAGCGCCGGGCCGAACCGAGCCATGGCCTCACACGTCGAAACCCCGCAGGTCTCTGCCTCATCGAAATGGGTCTCCAGTTCGCGACAGAGGTCGTCCCGGGCGGACTCGCCGGGAAGGCGCGCCTGGCGCACGATACGCTCGATGACTTCTGGAACGCGCAGCTCGCCGTGTGCAGCCACTACACACCTCCCAGGATTGCCTGAAGCGCCGCCGTGATCTGTTCCCACTGCGCGCGCTTGGATTCCGACCGCCGCCGTCCCTTTGCCGTCAGGGCATAGTACTTCCGCTGGCGGCCGGATTGGTGGTGCTTCCATTCCGCTTTCAGCAGGCCGTCGCGCTGCATCTTGTGCAGGGCGGGATAGAGAGAGCCTTCCTTGAGCTGGAACTCGCGAGCGCTTCTGCGGTCAGCTTCCTGCAGGATTTCATAGCCGTACATTGGCCGCTCAGCGAGCAGTCCGAGAATCAGGACGGTGATGGTGCCGCTCAGGAACTCCCGGTCGTAATCCATATCGGTCTCTTCAGTGCGCCAAGTATACCGGGCTCAACAAGGGGTAACGTTGGGTGGCTCAAGGCCTCTTCCAGGCTATAGCGCTGCAAGCCACGCGTTGCGAGCACGGCACCACCGGCCACCGCAGGGTCGGGATGCGGCAGCACCTTGGTGAGGCCGTCCCATCCCGCAGCCACGTGATAGGGCTCTTTGGCAATACGGTCACCCTCTTCCGCCGTCGCGACGATCGACGAGTGAACGAGGACGATTCCATCCTGGCTCTCGGCGACGGCGACCGCCGCCACCCAACCCATATGCGCCCGAAACCCGATGGCGGCTTTCGTCACGAAGAACTACCAAGGCCCGGCCGAGCTCTTGATCGCTCCGGATAGGACGGCCCGCCGAACGTCGTCGATTGTCGCCAGGCCTCCTGGTGCCGTACCGCCCCACTCGAATTTCGTCGCGTCCGGTGTCCAGTGAAACAACACCACGTGCCATGCGTGCCTGTTGCCCCCGCGCTCGTAATAGACGAGGCAGTAATCGTAGGAGCACCCTGCCGCGACCAGCCGACGGGTCGGCAGATTCGAGTCGACGGTTGGTTCGGCTGTTTGGAACCTCGCTCCGGGCTCGGCGATGTCGAGCGTTGGGCTGCCGAACATCGTCTGGAGCGCAGCGCGAACACCGAGCGGCAACCCTCTGATGGACGTGACAATATCGAATCGATCGTCCCGCAGGTTGGCTCGGAGGGCCGCGGGTAGTGCACCGGCGGGCGTTGCCTGACCATGACCGTCAGCCACCGCCAAACACAGAATCACGCTGATCGCGCAGAAAAGTCTCACGCCTGAACCGATCACAGGTTCAGCGGCGGTCCAACATTGACGATGCCGTACAGCCTGTGCGCCAGTTCCTTGTCCTCTGGCGAGCCATTGCCAAAGTATTCGCCCCGCTTTTCGAGGTCCCGAAAGAATTGCTCGATGCGCCCTGGCCCCGCAGCGTCATAAACAAACGCGTGCGGAACGCGTCGAGGGCCGAGGACCGAGTCGCCTGGCCCCAGGCGAAACCGCTGGTTGCCGATTTCGACGACGTATTCTCCGGCGAGGCAATAGAACCATTCGTCTTGCTCTTCGTGGTAGTGCCTGGGAGGACCGGATCCACGGCGCTCGATCGGCTGCTCGGTCATGAAAAGCGAGCCAGCGCTGTCCTGGGTCGCGACCTTCACGTGAATACGGTCGCCGCCCGGCAGCGTGATGATGTCGTTCGCCCGCCCGGATCCGGCGGCCGCCTTCACGACGGGCGGGGTCGACGTCTGAGCCGATAGCGCAGCTCCCCCGAGTGGAAACCCGGCAAGCGCCTCGACGAACGCGCGACGTCCGAGACCAACACTGACCATGCAGACCTCCGAACCGCCACACCGTTCGCGCTGCCCACGAAGACGCGGCCGTTGGCATCGTTGGGATGATGCGGAGTCTATCAGGCGCTCACCATTCCGGCGAACCATCTCTCAACATCGCTCGGCTGGGGCTTTTTGTGTCAGGATCGAAAGTCGTGTCGCGTCTTCTGAAGAAACTCCTGGTCGTTGGTTCAATCGCATTCATTCCATCCCAGGCGTTCACACAAACATCCAGTCCCCAAGTTGATACCGGCCTGGCCACGCCTGAGGGCCATGACGTGAATTTCGCTGTGGGCGGCTATGAATATGTCGAGCCCGGCGATACGAGCATTTCGATCCACGGCCCCAAGTTCGGAGTCGGATATACGGGCACGATGTCGCTCAATTCGCGCCAGCACTGGTTTGTCCAGACCGATGCCCGGGGCCTTTTCGGAAGCACCACGTACGATGGCTGGTGTTCGCCGTTTCTGATCACGCCCGACAGCAGGTCGCCAAACGGCTGGGCGCTGGATCTTGGTGATTATTCCCCGTGCAGCGAGAGCGGCGACAAGGACTGGTACCTGGAAGGGCGGGCCCGCGTCGGCAAGGATTTCATCGGCCGGAAATGGGGATGGTCACCCGATATCGGTCTGGGCATCCGCCATTTGTCGAATGGCGTGACCGGCGTCGCCGGATTCCGCACGGACGACTATCTGTATGTGCCGGTGGGCATGACGGCACGCACGATCGTCGCTTCGAACCATACGCTGAGCTTCAATCTGGAATACGACTACCTGCTGCGTGGCTGGCAAACGACGCGCCACTCGAAATTGGGTGGTGGAGACGTGCCGGCGACACAGATCGCACCTGCGTTCACGATTGAAGGATTCTCCGACGTCTCGTTCGATCAGCACTCAGGATGGGCGCTGCGTGCAGGTGGGAAATACCAGATGACAAGGCGATGGTCGCTGGAGCCTGAGTACATCCACTGGAACGTCAGCGCCTCACCAGTGAGCTACGAGACCGCGACGTTTACGGTCAACGGCATCACCGTCCGGCAGCAGCTCGGGGCGTATGAGCCGATGAACAGCACCAACGAGTTCGTTGTGAAGCTCGGGTTTCGTTTCTAAAGTCAGGGCGCCGGGCTGACTTCTTCGACGTCTGCAGGTTTGTCAGCGGGCTCTTCAGTTCGCTCCGGGCCCGGGCTCGATGCATCGGACGCGTCGCTACTGGTCGCAACGGTTCCCTCCGGTGCTGGTCTGCGGGCAGCCATTCGCGGCTTCGGTCTCTGGTTCTTCGTTGACGCTGGTGGGTGGACCGCAACTGCATCCGTGGTCGCTGGCGCGGGCAGCGGGACTGATGCCGTCTCGACGTTGGTGCTGCGGACCTCCTCGGGCGGGGTGCCATTCCTGCGATGCAGGTAAGCACCTGTTCCAGCCGCGGCTATCAAGGCGACGCCGAACGCAGCAGCGACGATCCTGAAAAGGCTCGACCGTTCCTCCGGCGACTTTCTCGCATTTCCCAATTGTTTCGAGGTGAGTGCGCCTGTCGCATCCAGTGTATGCAGGGCATCCAGCGCATCCTTCTCCGCGAACTCCGCGCGCAGTCGTTCGACGATTGGCTCGGGATCGATGTGCACCTCGCCGGCGTAGGCGCGAACCATGGAGAACAGGTAGAAACCCGTCGGGAGGTTCTTGAAGTCGGCCTTTTCGAGAGCAACCAGCTTGCTGACATTGACCTTGGTCCGCTTGGCGATCTCGTCAAGGCTGATCCCGGCGTTTTTTCGGGCGGCTTTGAGGTCGGAGCCGACTCGCATGCCGACCGGCATGCCGGATCCTTGCCAAGTGCCAGGCGCATTTCGGTGTGGGATTTCCGCGACTGTCCCTCGGCATCAGCAGCTGCGCCGACAAAAACGACATCTCGCGGAAAAAATGGCACCATCCGTTGTCGCTCGCCAAGTCTTTGCAGATTCTGCCAGTTCGCGGCGTGGTGGGCAGTCCGCTAATATCTGAGATCGATGCTCGACCGATGGACCGACCGAGTGCCATCCCTACAGGGCGACCTGACGACGATTCGCGAGGTCGCCGCATCCGACGTTTATACGCTGTTCACCTTGTTCTCGGATCCTGCGGTGACGGCGCACATGGCGCCTCCGCCTCCGACGCTCGCCAAATTTGCGGGATTTGTCGAGTGGTCACACCAGCAGCGCGCGCAAGGCCACGGCGTCTGCTTCGGAATCGTTCCTGATGGCATGACGGCAGCGGTCGGCATCCTCCAGGTCCGCCTGGAGCCGACGTTGTCAGACGCCGAATGGGGATTTGTGCTGAGTACTCATTTCTGGTCCACGGGCGTGTTTTCCGACGCGGCCAACGTGCTCGTGGAGTTTGCATTCACGACCATGCACCTCGAGCGTCTCGAAGCGCGCATCGCTCTGCGCAATCGGCGCTCGCAGGCCGCCGTGCAAAAACTCGGTGCCCGGTTCGAGACGACGCTCGCGGGGTCGTCACCAGAGGGCATTCCGCGCGATCCAGAGACTGTGTGGACCCTGCGGGAACACGACTGGCGGAACCGGGCGCGCGATCCTCGTGTGTCAGCCCAGGAGGCGCTGCAACGGATCCGGACGGCGGTCGACGCGGCGGAGAGCGAGTTGCGGCAAAGTGACGCGCCTGAGACAGTCGAACCGTATCCGTTGTTCCTGTTTGACCGCCGCCGTCGAGAATGACTTGGCGGGTGGCCGCCCGCGCATCGAGAGCTACGGCAGCGTCTTCAGCCACATGTTGCGGAACATCGCCTTGACGTTGCCCTGGCCTTCCACTTCCACCGCCAGCTCCCCCTCAGCGTTGCCAAACTTCGGATCGGTATCTACAAAGACGGACATCAATTGGCCGTTGATGATGCACATAAATACATTGCCGCTGGCGATGATTTGGACTTGAGTCCATTCGGTCGGCGTGAATTTACCTGCCAGAACCTGGGGATCGCCTATGGTGCCGATCAGTTCGCGCTTCCCGCCCTCGGAAGTGAGAGCCACCATGCCACGAGGAGCCCCGCCAGGGCGCCGCGGCGACAGCGGGTTATGACCGAACTCGATTTGACCAACTCCGCGTTGCGGCCCGTTGCAACAATCGCCTATGCTGCCATTAGGGTTCGTCGAGTAGTCGGCTTCATATCCTCGAACTTCCCACGCGCTACCATTGGGCCTTACGGTAGGTCCGCCTTCAGGAATACGCTTCTTGAGTTGTTCCGCATACACATCGTCCGGAATGGCGCCCAGTCGAGTCGCGCGAAAAAAAATACCGGAGTTAGTTCCTTTGCCTTCCAGTTTTACTTCCGTCTTGAATTCGAAATTTTTCAACTTCCCCCGAAGAATCAGCCAAGCGGTGCCCGTGTTGGCGCCGTTGACGTTCCATATCGTTGGATGTTCGACCGTGGACTCCCCCACGATCGCACCGTCTTCGACGCGCCAGGCGTCCTTGGAACCATCCCACCCGTCAAGGGAGCGGCCATCGAATACCTGCTTCCAGCCCGCATGGTCATTGAAATCCCACGTGAGCGGCGCTTGCGGTTGACCCGCGGCACCCCCACCCCCCTGGGCGGCCCCGGCCGTTTGACCGTACATCACGGTTGCGAATGCCGTTGTGATTGCCGTTGCGATCACCAGTAGAAACACGGGTAGTAATCTCGCAGGATTGTTCATGTCCCCCCCCTCTCTATTCGCCTCGTTCCCGTCGCCGAACGCTTGCTAGCTCCGATACGGCGCCCGCACTTTGAGGGAGGATAGTCCGCATTAAGGCTGTGCCGCTAGACCGGGTTTACGGAAGGTCCCTCATCAGACCGCGCGAGTCAGAAGAAGCTTCGTGACCTACTGAAGGCGCTGGTTTTCACGAGTAGATCTGAATCAAACGGGACGGAGGCGGGCCGGCAGCCCGCGTCCCCTGTCGTGAGGCGTCCGGCTTCAGATTGACGCAGCTGCTATTTCGTCGTGCCGTATCTTTCCGCTTGAGCGCAGGGCAAAATTGTGTGGCTGGGTGTTAGGGACGGAATTCGCAACTGGTTGCTGACCGCCGCATGAGCCTTTGGTCGCGAAGCCGCACGGTAACTCCAGCGGTTCCGCTTCTTTGGCGCGCTTCTGACAAATCAGCCGTTGAACCAGTTGTCCGGAATTTGTAGACAGATTTCGGACAGGGCTTCCGACTGCCACGGCGGAGCACATGCGGCCCCGTTTACGACTGAGACTGCAACCGTGCACGCCATCGGGGCTTCAAGAGTTCAAGGGCCGCAAGAACAAGAACGCCGGCCCCAAACGTCAATAAGAGATCGTCCGCGTGGAGTGGTCCGAAGCGGAAGAGGCCCCTCGCGAATGGCCAGAGCAGGGTCAAGCCCAACATCGTCGTGACCGCAATCAGAACCCACGCGAGCGCCGGGTTCGGTCGCCGGAGTGCTGTGACCAGCGACGCGCTGAAGGAGCGGTTGACGAAGATGAGGCCGACAATCGTCAGGACCAGCGAGAAGAATGTCAGTGCTCGCACTTCGGCTTCCGGCATCCCCCGCCGGGAGGCAACGATGAAGATCGCCGCAACGAGCACGAACGCGAAGGCTCCCTGCAGTAGGCTCCAGCCAATCAGCGCCCCAGAGAAGAGCGGTTCATCTGGGGACCGCGGAGGACGGCGCATCACGTCGTCTTCTTCTGTTTCTGCCTCGAAGACAAGGGAACACACCGGATCGATCACCATTTCCAGGAAGGCGATGTGCATCGGCCCGAACAAGATCGGAAAACCGAACAGTAACGGTAACAGCGCCAGCCCGGCGATCGGCACATGGACAGCGAAGATGAAGCCCATGGCCTTACGGAGGTTGTCGTAGATTCTTCGGCCGAGCCGGACCGACTTGACGATGGAGCCGAAATCGTCGTCGAGCAGGACGATCGATGACGCCTCGCGAGCAACGTCGGTCCCGCGTCCGCCCATGGCGATGCCGATATGCGCCGCCTTGAGTGAAGGCGCGTCGTTGACGCCGTCGCCAGTCATCGCCACAATGTCGCCGTTCGCCTTGAACGCGTTGACGATGCGCAGCTTCTGCTCAGGCATGATCCGCGCGAACACCGTCGCGGTTCTGACGCGGCGAGCCAGTTCTGCCTCGCTCAGCTTCTCGAGCGCTTGGCCCGTGACGACGTCTATGGCGTCGAGGCCTGCCTGACGGGCGATTGCCTGCGCTGTCGCCGGATAGTCACCGGTGATCATGACCACCTTGATGCCCGCCGATCGGCATTCGCTGACGGCATCGGGCACGCTTTCCCGTAGCGGATCAGCGAGGCCGACCAGACCCAGGAACTCGAACGCGAAATCGTGCTGGGTGGCTGGCCACGCATCACCCGCGAACCGGGCGCGGGCGACTCCCAGCACGCGCAGGCCCTCTGCTGCCATCTGGTCCACTGACTGCGTGAGTGCGGCACGATCCGCAGCGCCGAGATGGCAGAGATCGGCAATCGCCTCAGGTGCGCCCTTGGCCGCGATGACGAAGTCCTGTCGGCCATCCGTTGCCTGCCACACCTGCGACATGGCGAGGAGGTCGGGGTGGAGGCTGTACGCCTTTGCGATCGTCCATTCGGCGCCATGCAGATGCTCGGTTCCCGCCAATAACTGGCGGCCGAGTTCGTGGAACGCCTTTTCCATCGGGTCGAAGGGGTCCTTCGCACTGGCGAGCACGCCGAACTCGATCAGGTCATGGAACGCCTCAGGCATCGTCGCGCCGAGCGGGTCACGAGGCCGAAAGACTGCGGCGCTCTCGAGCCGCAGCTCGGCAATCGTCATTCGGTTCTCTGTGAGCGTCCCCGTCTTGTCCGTGCACAACACCGTGGCAGAGCCCAGCGTTTCGATCGCGGCGGCGCGTCGAGTGAGTACGCGCGCCCGCGAGATGCGCCAGGCGCCCATCGCCATGAAGACC
>JAMQPK010000131.1 GCA_023717525.1 Vicinamibacterales bacterium
CTGCGACGAAGCGTTCATGCGCAGCACCTTCGGCGGGGCCGAGGTGATCGCGTTGGGACACGACGCGCTCTGTGACTTCGACTCGAGTGGCTTGGTTCCACTCGCAATCAACGAGTCTGGAAGCGTCGCCTACGCGCCGCGAATCTTCGACGCCGCGGGCGACGTCCAGATCGCGCTGGTCGATTCGACCAAGGTGTGGGATGAACGTACGCCCGGCTTCGGCGCGTCGCCGAGCGTCCCCGCCGTCGCGCTCAACGACGCCGGCCAGGTCGCCTTCGAGGTGGAGAGCGCGAGCGGCTTCGGGATCTACACGGGAGCCGATCCGGTGGCGGACAAGGTGCTGGCCTCGGGCGACCCGCTCTGCGACGCGACGGTGGCGGACATCGACTTCCAGCGTTTCGGCCAGAACAGCGCCGGCCAGATCGCGCTCTTCGTCTCGCTCTCCGACGGACGTCACCTCATCGTGCGCGCGGACCCGAGCAACGGTCAGGGCGGGCAATGCATCACGGTGCCCGAAGCGGCGACGACGTCCGCTTTCGGTGTCGCCGCGCTCGCGCTCGCGGGGCTGCGGCGCCGCTCGAATCGAGGGTCCTGACGCAGCTCGAGTTCAGCATGGATGTTCAACGCGCTGGACGACGCCCGGACATACCGTCCAGGCGAGTTGACACCCGAACCGGACTCGCCGCAACTTGGATGCCCATGTCGCGGTTCGACACCGAAACGCGTTCTCTCGACTCATTTTCACTTTACAGCTGATTGCGTCGCTGACAGGATGCGCAGTGCTGGCGGAGAAACCGCGCGCGCAATCAGTCGCTGGGCTACCAGCTAGCCGCCATCGCTTGATTTCTTCACGAGCAGGTCGAGCATCCTAGCGGGGAGGAGCGCCATGGTGTGGAGCAACTGGGAGTCACTCGGAGGCGTGATCACCGCCGGTCCGGCAGTGAGTTCCTGGGCTGGAGAGCGTCTCGACACGTTCGTCAAGGGTGCTGACAACGCCCTGTGGCACAAGTGGTTCAGCGGCGGCTGGAGCGGCTGGGAATCGCTCGGCGGTGTCATCGACGGATCGCCATGCGCGGTGTCGTGGACATCGGGTCGCATCGATGTGTTTGCGCGCGGCATGGACAACGGCTTGTGGCACAAGTGGTTCGACGGTGGCTGGAGCTGAGGTCTCCCCCTTCTTCCTACCAACTGCTCTGACACTCATCTCCGGGCGGTTCGGTCCTTCCATCATCGGTCTCAGGCTACCTGCCTGGCGAACTCTTCGGGCGTGAGATCTCCGAGCGAGCTGTGCGGGCGCGTTCGATTGTAGTCGAGCCGCCAGGTCTCGATGAGCCGAACGGCATCGTCGAGCGTTTCGAACCAGTGCTGGTTCAGGCATTCGTCGCGGAACGAGCCGTTGAAGCTTTCCACGAACGCGTTCTGCACGGGCTTTCCGGGCTCGATGAAGAGCAGCTGCACACCACGGCGATACGCCCACGCATCGAGCGCACGGCTCGCGAACTCCGGGCCGTTGTCCACCACGATCCCCTGCGGCAAGCCGCGTTGATCCGCCAGACGTTCGAGGACATCGACGACGCGCGCGCCCGAGATCGAGCGTGCGACGGCGATCGCCGGACATTCGCGGCTGAAGTCATCGACGATGTTGAGGGTTCGGAACGCCCGTCCGTCCGCCGTCGCGTCGTGCGTGAAGTCCATCGACCACCGCTGGTTGACGCGCTCCGCCTGCGGTCTCGTTTGCCGCAGGACTCCTGCCACACGCTTTCGCTTGCGGCGCCGGACAGTGAGCCCTTCGAGGCGGTACAGTCGTTCGACGCGTTTGTGGTTCACGACGGTTCCCTCACGCCGCAGCAGCACGCAAAGCCTGCGCGCTCCGAATCGCGGTCGTTGCACGGCGAGTGCGCGCAGCCGTTCCCGGAGTTCGCTCTCATCCGGCCGCCGCGAGCGGTAGCGGAAGCTCGAACGATCGATGCGAATCAGCGCGCAGGCGCGTCGCTCCGTCAGGCCGTACTCGGTGCGGGCGGCTTCGACCGCCCGGCGACGCACCGCCGGCCTCACCATTTTCGGCCCACGAGATCCTGCAGCGCCTGTTTGTCGAGGCTGAGATCCGCCACCAGCTTCTTCAGACGGCGGTTCTCCTCCTCAAGCAGCTTCATCTGCTTCATCTCATCGAGCTTCATCCCGCCGTACTTCCGCTTCCAGCGGTAGAAGCTCTCCTTGCTGACACCGTGCGTGCGGATCACGGCCGCCACGGTCCGACCGCTCTCCACTTCCTTCAGGATGCGGAGAATCTGTTCCTCCGTGAATCGGCGCCGACGCATCTTCTCTCCTCCTGGGCCCGGAGGAGTGTCATTCTAGGTGGTCGAGTCTTCGGGGGAGACGTCATCCTTCGTCGCAGTTCGCGCTTCCGTCGTACCCTGGCCAGAACGGGGTCATTCCGTTCTCGCTGGCCTGGAAGCTGGGCGACTACTCCCATACAACGGGTTTCGACATCCTCGACGTCACAGGTGACGGCCGCGCAGACCTCGTCGGAGGTTTCCGCCGTCTGACGAACACGGAATTTCTGCCGGGCGGAATGCCCAACTGGTACAAGAGCGGCGCAGCGGGATGGGAGCCGATCTCGCTTGGCAACACCGGGACGTTCATGCCTGATGGAGATTGGGGCATCAATCGTCTGGGCGTCGTGGACGTCACGAACACCGTCGAGTCGGTGGGCACCACGTCGGGGAAC
>JAMQPK010000231.1 GCA_023717525.1 Vicinamibacterales bacterium
ACAGCGTCAGGACGCGATTCGAGAGCAGAACCGTGCCATAGAAGACGGCGTGTTTGCTGCGGTGAACGATCCGAGACGTCCGCTGCAACTGCCGAAGGTCGAAGAGGTTCCGCCGGCAATCAACTTCGCTCCGCTGGAGAACGCATCGAACCGGCTTGCACGCGCCGCCGAGCGTTATCGCAAGGCATCTGAAGACGCACGCCCGAAGCTGGCAACTGCGGCGCCTTCGGTTCTTCAGTCCATCAATCTGCGTCTTCTTCAGGCCGAGCGGCAGCTCATCGATCCGGCCGGCTTGCCGCGGCGTCCGTGGTATCGCCACCTTCTATATGCGCCGGGGTTTTATACGGGTTACGCGGTGAAGACGATGCCTGGCGTACGCGAGGGGATTGAAGAAAAGAAGTACGACGAAGCTGAAGCGGAAGTGATCAAACTCGCGAAGGCACTCGATCGGGAAACAGCGCTCGTGAACGCAGCCGCCGGGGACTTGGAACGGCTGCGCTGAGCAGGGGCAAAGGGTAAGGGGCGAAGGGCAATCGCCCTCACCCCTCACCCCTTACCCCTCGCCCCTCTTAGAGAGCGTCCTTCTCTCCCGTCCGAATGTTGTATCCCTCCTGGACCGGCAGTACGAACACGCGGCCGTCGCCAATTTCACCCGTGCGCGCAGCGGTGATGATCGCCTGAATCGCGGTCTCCATCAGATGGTCCGGTACGACAGTCTCGATCTGCATCTTCGGCAGCAGCGTCACTTCGTACTCGCGTCCTCGATACACGGCCGTGTGCCCCTTCTGGCGACCGTGGCCTCGCACCTCGGTCACGGTCATCCCGGCAATTTGTACCTTGGACAGCGCTTCCTTCACCTCGTCGACTTTGTTGGGCCGGATTATCGCCTTGATGAGCTTCATGCCATCTCCGAGCGCAGTGCGGTGGCGGATGACTTCAGGTGCATGCCTGGTCCGCCCATCGCCGTTGATTCGCCATGCACGTACGCCTCTTCGCCGTGATTGCTCAGATCGATCCCCGCATCCTCATCGTCGGCAGCGCCGCGCAGCGGAACGATCGCGCCGACCAGCTTCAAGAGCACGAAACTCATGATGCCGCTGTAAACAATCGTTGCCGCGACAGCCGTTGCCTGGATGCCGAGCTGCGCGGGATTGCCGAACAGCAGCCCGTCGGCGGTGCCATTGAGCGCCTTCTGTGCGAACACGCCCGTCAACAGCGCGCCTACCGTGCCGCCGACGCCGTGTGCGGCAACCACGTCGAGCGAATCGTCAAGTGAAGTTTTCGTGCGGAACAGGATGCCGAAATAGCTGGGCACGGCCGCGATGGCGCCGAGCGCGAGAGCGCTCATCGGGCCGACGAAACCGGCCGCCGGCGTGATGGCCACCAGGCCTACGACGATGGCGGTTGCACAGCCGACGGCTGTGGGTTTGCCCGACCGCATGTAGTCGAGCAGCGTCCAGACGACGAGCGTGCCCATGGGAGCAAGAAACGTCGTTGTGAATGCCAGCGCGGCCGATGGACTCGCGGCCAGCGCGCTACCAGCATTGAAGCCGAACCAGCCGAACCAGAGCAGGCCGGCACCGAGAAGCGTGAACGGCACGTTGTGCGGCAGCAACGAGGAACTTGGATAGTCCTTCCGTTTGCCGATGACGATTGCCGCGACCAGCGCAGCGATGCCGGCGTTCACGTGCACGACCGTGCCGCCCGCGAAATCGAGCGCACCCATCTTCGAGAGCCACCCGCCGCCCCAGACCCAATGAGCAATGGGCGCATACACGACCACGGACCAGAGGGTGATGAAGATCACGTATGCCGAGAACCGCATCCGCTCGACGATGGCTCCGGATATGAGCGCTGCCGTGATGATGCAGAACGTGCCCTGATACGCCATGAACAGGTAGTGCGGGATGGTGCCCTGCGCCTCGAGGCCGACGCCCTTCAAGCCAAGCCTCGAGAGGTCGCCGATGTAGTTCCCACCCGCAGAGAACGAGAGGGAATAGCCGACGATGGCCCACGCCACGCCGACGAAACCCAGCGAGATGAAGCTCATCATCATCGTGTTCAGAGCATTCTTCGAACGGACCAGGCCGCCGTAGAAGAACGCGAGAGCTGGCGTCATCAGTAACACGAGCGCCGTCGAAACCAGCATCCATGCCGTATCGGCTTGATTCATCACTCACCTCATCAGTGGACGAAAATGTCGATGTTTGCAGTTCTTGGGCTTGACCGCCCCTGACCGCCGCATTTGCGCCTTTGGGAGGTGACACATTACCGTGGTTTTATTTGGAAAAACAGGAAAAAAGTTGTGATGGGGCCAGTGACTGCAGTGGGCGAACGTCTACCGACAAAGCGGTGAGGTCGAGGAGCGATTACGACAATGTTGTCAGCTCAACCTGTCATAAATGGCGATCCACGCCTACTTGACCGGGGCGGGTCCCACGCTGCGAAGGTAGTTGATGATGTCCCAGGTTTCGCGCTCGGTCATCTTCGACGCGAAACCCTTCATTGCCGTCTTGGGAACGCCGCTGCGGATGACGGCGAAGATCTCGCTGTCGCTTGTGCCGTGCGTCCATTCGGCGTCCACGAGGTTCGACGGCTTCGGATTCAGTTGCTTCGAGGCGGGGCCGTCGCCAGTGCCAGACTTGCCGTGGCAACTGGCGCAGCTCCTGTTGTAGGCGCTCCCGCCGTCGGCAATCGACTTGGGCGTCGACGGCACGGCGTTCTGCTGGCCTGCGGCTGCAGGGAGCACCATGGCCAGGCTTACGGCGACGAGAGTTAATGAGTATTTCATGTGATCACCTGAACGATCGCTGAAAGAGATCGTCGATAGCTTTCTTTGAGGGCTCGAGCAGCGTACGCGTTCCAGTACCGGTGAAGTGCTGGTGCTTGATGACGGGGCCGCCCGCGCTATCCGACGGCTGCCAGTCTTCGCCGTTCCACCAGAACCATCCCAGCTTGTCCTGATCGAACACGTGCAGCGGCTTGTTGCAAAGCTTCGCGAACTCCGCTCCCCACCCGGTACCGCCACGGACGGTCTTGTCTTCGAGGATCGTACCGACGACCCAGATTTCCTGGCCGTTGTTCACCTGATACCACAAGGTTTGCAGTACCTTCCGCAAGGTCGGGCTGTCGGTGTAGCGCCGGTGCATCAGCCGGCCAACGTATGTGAGGCTGACATCCCCGTTCTGCAGCTCCTCGTGATTCAGCACGCGGACACCGCGGTGGCGGTCTATCTTGTGACCTTCGAACGTGAAATTGACTTCCTCGATGCCGTGGCGTTCGGCGCACGCGCCAAACGCTGCCTCGGCTCCAGGGGCCCCGCCGCTGAACAGGATGCTGTCGGATGCCTGCATCATGCGATCATACACCGCAGCGAAAACGCATGAGCCGTGTCGTCATCGTCGGTGGGGGATTCGCCGGGCTCAACGCGGCGAAAGCGTTGGGTGGGCGAAAGGGCGTCGACGTCCTGTTGCTCGATCGCCAGAACCACCATTTGTTTTCCCCCCTTTTGTATCAGGTGGCGATGGCGGGGCTCAGTCCAGCCGACATCGCGGCCCCCATCCGGTCGATGCTGTCCGAGTACGGGAATATTCGCGTGCTCCTCGCGGAAGTGAGCGCAGTCGATCCGTCGCGCAGCGTGCTCCATGGCGACATAGGCGAGGTGCCGTACGACTACTTGCTGCTGTGTTGCGGTTCGACGCAGTCCTATTTTGGCCACGATGAATGGAAGGCCTATGCGCCCAGTTTGAAGACGCTGGAGGACGCCACCAATATCCGCGCGAAAGTGCTGCTCGCGTTTGAAGAAGCCGAGCGGATCGTCGATAAAGACGAGCGGAGGAAGTTCCTGACGTTCGTCATCGTGGGTGGCGGCCCGACCGGCGTGGAACTGGCTGGCGCCATCGGCGAGATGAGCCGGTTTACGCTGGCGCGAGACTTCAAATCGATCGATGCGAAGTCGGCGCGAGTCTTGTTGATCGAAGCGGGCCCGCGCATTCTGCCGTCGTTCTCTGAAGAACAGGCGGCACAGGCCGTTCGGGACCTGGAGCATCTCGGGGTTCATGTATGGACGTCGAGCTCCGTCACTTCGATCGACGCGGACGGCGTCGCTATTGGCAAAGAGCGAGTCCACGCCGGAACGGTCGTGTGGGCCGCCGGGGTGAATGCGTCACCGTTGGGGAAGACGCTCGGCGCGGACGTCGATCGCCAGGGCCGCGTCGTGGTTGAACCGGACTTGAGCGTCAAGGCGCATCCGAACGTCTTTGTGGCGGGCGATTTGGCGCTCTACACCCATCAGACAGGTGCGCCGTTGCCAGGCACGGCCCCGGTCGCGATGCAACAAGGCCGGCATGTCGGCCGAACGATTCTTCGCGACCTGCGGGGCGAGCCGCGCCAACCGTTTCATTTCGTCGACAAAGGGCAAATGGCCACGATCGGGCGAAGCCGGGCCATCACACAGATTGGCGGGCTCAAGTTGAGCGGTTTTCCCGCGTGGCTGATGTGGCTGGCCGTCCACATCTACTATCTGGCAGGGTTCAAGAACCGGCTGCTTGTCGTGCTGCAATGGGCATGGTCGTACGTGACGTTCAGCCGCGGAGCGCGGTTGATTGTGGGGAAGGGGACTCGATCGAGTCGATAGTCGATAGGCAATAGACGATAGTCAGAGTCGATAGGCGACAGACCATAGTCCGCCAGTCGACGATAGACGATGGACCGTAGGCCAGAACAAGCACAAGCGCGCCCGTTCTGGCCTAGAGCCCAGGGCCTGAAGCCCGAAGCCTATTTCGCCGGTGGCGCTACCGCGTAACCTGCGCCTTCACCACCGCCGCGACTCACTGGCTTGCCGTTCTCGTCTTCCTCAACTTGAACGGTCGTCACCGGTCCGTATCCCTGGATCTGCACGATGGTTTCCTGACCGTCCTGCGATCCATCGAAGTGGATGAAATACGCCGGGTGATACATCACGCTTCCCGCGGGCATCGGGATCATTTCCTTCGCACGAAACACTTTGCCCTTGCCGCCGTACCAAGTGCCTTTGATCACGGTCACCCAGCGATCCATCGTGTGATAGTGCGGGCGGCTCGTCTGATTCGGGCCGAACCGGTTCCGCGTCATGTAGAAGCCGGTCTGGCTTGCCGCGCCGAAGACCGGGCCGCCACCGGTGGCGACCGCATCATCCGGCTTCATGATCAGGTTCATGGCGTGGAGAACCGGAGGGCGAGGCGGCTGCGCTTGTGCTCCCGCGCCTCGGCCTCCCGCCTGCCCTGGCGCCTGGGCGGCCTGCTGCCCGTGGCTCACGGCGAGCCCGGCCAGCACGAACCCGACAAACGCGCACACCGTGATGCCGGTACGTGCAATTCTCATAGTCTGCTCCCGTCAAAAAGAGGTTGTACCCGGTATGGTATGCTCGGCGCCTCCCCAATCAAAGGAGTTAGTGAAATGGAACGCATGAAGGCATCCGATTTCCCGCAGGAGCTTCTCGAGTTGTTTCACGAGTACGTCCACGGCGACATCAGCCGCCGGGATTTCCTCGACGGTGCCCAGAAATTCGCCGTGGGCGGCCTGACGGCAGCCGGTCTCTTCGAGGCGCTAAGACCGAACTACGCCTTCGCGCAGCAGGTTGCGAAGGACGACAAGAGAATCAAGGCCGAGTACGCGACCGTTCCGTCGCCGCAAGGCAACGGCTCGATCAAAGGCTATCTCGTCCACCCAGCCAGCGCCGGCAAGCACCCTGCTGTTCTGGTGATCCATGAGAACCGTGGCCTGAATCCTTATGTCGAGGACGTTGCGCGCCGGCTTGGCACAGCGAACTTTCTCGCGTTCGCGCCAGACGGTCTGACGTCGGTGGGTGGGTATCCCGGCGACGACGAGCAGGGAGGGAAGCTGTTCGGTCAAGTTGACCGCGCCAAGATGACTGAAGACTTCGTGGCCGCAGCAAACTGGCTCCGCACGCATGCAGACAGCACGGGCCGCCTTGGCGCCGTCGGGTTCTGCTTCGGGGGCGGAATGGTGAACACGCTGGCCGTGCGCCTGGGCGCCGACCTTCGCGCTGGAGTGCCGTTCTACGGCGGTGCACCAGCTGATGCCGATGTGCCCAAGATCAAGGCCGCCATCCTTGCGAATCACGGCGAACTCGACGCGCGTCTTGCGGCGGGTTGGCCTGCCTACGACGCAGCCTTGACTGCAGCAAAGGTTCCGCACGAGGGCTATATCTACCCAAAGGCGAATCACGGTTTCCACAACGACACGACACCGCGCTACGACGAGGCGGCAGCCAAACTCGCGTGGGAAAGAACGCTCGGGTGGTTCAATAAGTATCTGCGAGCCTGAGTGGCTGGGCGGCCGACGGGTTACAACCCCCGGAGGCCGCCCTTCGCCAGAAACCCGTTCCACGTTGGAATCACGATCGTCACGTTGCCAGATGTCATCGCCTTGCACGCGAGGCGGATGACAGGCTTCGGTTCTGTCGACGTCAGATAGCCGCAGTCCTTCAACAGCTTCGCTTCCTGCCCTTCGACGTCGGAGAGTTTTTCCGCGCCTGCCAGCACACCGACCCAGCACGTACCACAGGACGCCGTACGGCACTCGACAGGAACCGCACCCTCGTGGCAGCGGCGCGGGCCCGACGAGTAGTCGCGCGTGTCGCGCGCGGAGCCGTTGGTCAGCGGTGTCTGCTTGATGGCGGTGAATCGTCCATCCGAACGGGTTTCATCGAACGTGACGGAATACTGTGCATTTTCCGGTCCCCGCATCCACCCCATCAATCCCTGGCCGTCGTCTCGCTTTCGAGCGGCAAGGATAGTGTCCGGCTGCTTACGGAGTAACCCTGCAGGGCTCGGCTGCGCGCCTGGCGCGGTGCTGAATCGGAGGAGACCGACCTGCCGCAGCGTCATAACGCCGACAGCGGCGATGCCCATCGCGAGCGACTCGTCTGTGCGGCCGGCTGCTGCCGCCTCCTTCGCAATATCGCGAATAGCGCCAGTGAGATCTGCAGCGGCGGTGTTGGAGGTGGCGCGCGCGATGATCGCCGTCTTCACATGAGGCCAGAAGCGATGTCCGTAGAAAAACCAGTGGCTCGTGTCGATCTGATCAACGAGACGATAGTTGCCGTCAAGACGGAGAGTGGTCTCGAGCTTCCGGACGTCCTCGGCCTGAGCCACTGCGTCGGCCAGTGCGAGCGGGTAGAAACGAAGCCAGATGCGTGTCGCGTTTCGCTCCACTTCGTGGATGGCAGGCAAGAGTGAGTCGAAGGCACGCGCCCACGTGGCGCTGTCGTGTTGTGTCAGGAACGATTCGAGCGCTGTTGTCATTTTGATAGGAATCATATTCCGATCTCGCCACGAGTGTGGAGTACGATCGCTCGAAGACGCCGATGGCAGCCCGATCGTCTATGTCTCGACGTGTGGCCACGGGAGCCGCTGTAGCGCTCGCTCTCCTGGCAGCGCTCGCCGTCGGCGTGCATCTTCCGGCCGTCCAGTCTCGTGTTGTTGTCTCGGGGCTGGGCTGGCTCAGATCGAATGCCGGGATCGACGTCACTGTGGAAGAGGCGTCGTACAACCTGGTCACGCAGAAGGTGCGTGCGCGGGGGGTTCGTGCGTCCGTCGTGGGTAGTGCGGCGCCTCCCTTCGCCCTCGCCGACGAAGTGCTTCTCGACTTGTCGCCGAACACGTTGTGGGGGCGCGTCCGGTTTCAATCGATTGAGGTTACCGGACTCAAAATCGCCGTCGTGCGTGACGCTGACGGGTCCCTGAACCTTCCGCAGTCTCGTCAATCTACACAAGGTGGCGGGCTGTCATCGCTTCCCATCGAGAGACTGTCTATCCGAGACGCAGATATTTCCTATCAGGACCTCAGCAGCGACTGGGGGGTGGCGATTTCAGGATTTCGACTCGACCTGGCTCCAGGAGCAGACGGGCGGAGTTCAGGGCGCGTTATGACCGCGCGCGGACCATCCATTCGCGTCGGAGAGCGGGAAGGCGGCAGCTCGACGCTCGACGGCGCCGTCAGCTACGACGGAACGTCTGTGTTTTTCGAGCCGGTTCGCTATAACGCGTCTGAGGCACGCCTTCAGATCGACGGGCGGTTGACGTCGCTCTGGTCGGCGCCAAGTTTCGACCTGCGCGTCTCAGGCGACCTAGCGCTTTCTCCAGCCTCGCCCATCTTGAAGATCGATCCTCCCGCACGCGGGACCATCGCTCTACAAGCGATGGTCGCCGGACCCCTCTCGACGCCGCTGGTGTCGGTCTCGCTCGACAGCGACGGTGTCTCGTGGCAGCACATCGGTCCAGCATCCCTTGCGATGCGCTCGACAGTGAGTTCGTCGGCAATCAGCATCGACCGCGCGTTGGTGACTCTCGATGGCGGGTCGCTTACTGGGCAAGGACGAATTGCCTTCGATCGCGACGATTTCGATGGGCGCCTGCGATGGGAGGGGATTCCGGCTGCCTCAATTCTCGGCGAGCCCGCGAAGGTGGCGTTAGCGGGTCGAATGAGCGGAGCCGCGGTCCTTCAAGGGAACATGGCTCGCGGCTGGCCTACGCTGAGTGTTGTCGCCGACAACGTGAGCTCGGCGTCGGCCGTCACTGGAGATCAGGTGTCCCTGCGAGGTAAGGCGCATCTCTCCATCGGCGACGGCCGATGGCAACTGAATCATAGCCACGTGTTCGGGGAAGCCGTGGAGGTCGCTGGCGATTCGAGCGGTGCATTGTCTGACTCGTCTTTCGGCCAGTCGGCGCTCGGCGGATCACTTGCCGTGTCGGCCTCAGATCTGTCGAAGGCGGGTCCGTTACTGGCCGGGTTCGGGCTCGCGCCTCCGGCGTCTGCGCGTCCGCAAGCAGGATATCTGGATGCCCGCTTCCGCGTGGGTGGGACGATCGGGTCGCCAAGTCTCGAGGGAGACGCCGCCATTCACGACTTGAAGCTGGGGGAGATAGGCCCAATCAACCTCACGTCGGATATCGGGCTGGACGTTGCCGGGATTTCTCTCGATGGACTGAGCGTCGCCGCCGGAAATAACCACGTCGTCGGATCGGGCGGGCTGGATTTTCGCGATGACGCTCTTCGAGGCAGCCTGGGTGTCGAGCTGTCCGACATGCAGGAAGTGGCGCCGGCGCTCACGAAGAAATGGCGGCCTTGGGGTGCGCTATCCGGTCAATTCGACATCGGAGGGCTTTCCAGCAAGCCGAGCGTCCACGGAGTCGTCCGCGGCGAGGGCCTTGCCATTGGGACTCAGCCGCTTGGCCGTCTTTCGGCAGCGGTCAACTTCGAGAATGGGCAGCTCGCGATCCGGCAGCTCGAACTTCAGCAGCCGGAGGGAGGACGGCTCACCCTCGACGCGGAGTATGCGCTCGCGACAAGGGCATACGCAGCCAGGGTCAACGCGCAGACGATCTTCATCGAACCGATTGGCGACGGACCAGAGAAAATCGACGTGTCGGCCGTGCTCGATGGTGCGTTCGACGGTCGAGGGACGCTTGAACACCCCGGCGGTTCTGGCCGTTTCCAATTCACGGGATTGCGCTGGGAAGAGACGCCGATTGGATCGGCAACGTTGGCCATCGCCCTGTCGGATGCGGGTGCTCGTCTGAATGCGACGGTGCCGGACTTTTCTACGGTGATCGATGCAACCGTGCAACTGCAGTCGCCGTACACGTTCATTGCGCGTGCCGATGCGCAAGAGATGGATGTCGCGCGACTCAGCCGCTTGCAGGGTCGCTTGAGCGCGCGCCTCTCGGCGACGGGCACGCTCAGTGACCTTTCGGACGCAAGCGCGGAGGTTGATCTCCAAAACGTCGAGTTGCGAACGGGCGACGCCACGCTTGGCCTCACGAACCCGACTGTGCTCCGTTATGTCGATCGCACGCTGGAAGTTGGTCGCCTGCGGCTACGAACCGGCTCCAGTACCATCGAGATATCAGGGCGTATAGGGCGCGCGGGCACCGCCGGATCACTTGAAGCCACGATTCAGGGCGAGCTCGCCGACGTGAATCCGTGGCTGCCGCTCATCAGCAATCGGCGTGACCTCGCGCTCGGAGGAGTGATCGACGCCAAACTAACTGCGACCGGCTCGCTGGAACGACCCGTTTTCGCCGGGTCCGTGGGCGTGACCCAAGGGAACATTTCTATCGCCGAATATCCGAACGTCAGCCAGGTCACGATTCGTGCGGACGTCGGCGGCAACCTCATCAACGTGACGCGAGTCGAGGCGCAGTGGCAGGGCGCCACCCTCGAAGGTCGCTCGCGTATCCCGTTGCGATGGCTGTCCGATAGGTTTCCAGCGGATCTCTCGACGGCATCCCTCAGCGGTCGCATCAATGGGATTACGCCAGCCGCGATTACTCCGTTCGCGGGTGAATCAATTGCCGACACGATCGACGGACGCACCAGCCTGGCGTTCGACCTTCAGGCCGACACGGCGTCGCTCGATGATGTACGCGGCACGCTGACGCTGGACGAGCTGTCGGCAAGTGCCAGCGGAGTACCAGTGACGCAAGTGCGTCCGACGCAGCTGGCGGTGTCGGCCGGGCGTGTCATGGTTGCGGACTGGGTCTGGGAGGTGGCGGGCAGCCGTCTGAGCGTTCTTGGCCAGGCGACGTTGACAGGTGCGCAAGATCTCGATCTGCGCGCTACTGGCCGTATCGACCTTCGCGTCATCGGAGCCTTCTTGCCTCAGATGGCCACGGCCGGCACCGGTGATCTATCCCTCAACATCACGGGGACGCTGTCGAAGCCGATCGCCAACGGCTCGATCGATCTCCGTAGTGGCGAGCTTCGACTGGCCGATCCTCAGATCGCGTTGTCCGATCTGAACGGGCGTGTACAGTTCGTTGCGGAGCGGCTTCGCCTCGAGGACCTGACAGGCCGGCTGAACGGGGGACGGGTTACGGCAACTGGAGACGTCGGCTACGAAGGCTGGAGTCTTACCGATGGCGGTCTCACATTGCTCGGGTCTGGCGTGGCGTTGGACGTCCCCGAGGGAGTGAGGAGCCAGGTCGATCCCGATCTCACGCTTTCGTTTGCCAGGGATCGGATGCGGCTCTCGGGCCAGGTGACGGTTCAACGCGGCGCCTATCGAGAGCCCCTTAGCCTGGCCGCCAGATTTGCGAGTGCTGCACGCCAGCGATCCGTCGGGACCGCAGGTACGGAGCCTTCTTTACTGGATCGCCTTGATGTCGACGTTGCGATCGTGAGCAACGACGATCTCCTGGTCGACAACAACTACGGTCGAATGGACCTCGGACTCGATTTGCGGCTGGTCGGTACGCCGGAACGTCCGTCGGTGGTCGGGCGAGCCACGATTCGAGAGGGGGGCGTCCTCTACCTCGGCAGCCGCACGTATCAGATCGAGAGCGGTGTCATCGACTTCACCAACCCGCGCGAAGTGGTTCCCGATATCGACCTCACGGCGCGCACCCGAATAGCCGGGTACGACGTCACGTTGACCGTTGCAGGGACGCCGGAAACCGTGCGCGCGACTCTAACCTCCGACCCCTCGTTGGCGCAGTCCGACATCGTATCGTTGCTGGCGACCGGGCGGGTCACCGATCAGGTAGGCGGTGCAGGCACGCAGGTGGCCAGCGAACAACTGCTCGGCTATCTCTCGGGCGAGACCCTTGGCTTTGCGGCGCACGCGATCGGGCTCGACACGCTGCGGCTCGAGCGTGGGGCGGGCCTCGACGATCTGCAATCTGATCCGTCCCTGATCGCGGGCGAGGCGGACCCGTCGTCTCGGTTGACGGTCTCCAAGACTTTCTCTCGTTACGCCGAAGTGGTGTTGTCGCAGAACCTGAGAGAGGGAGGGCAGCTGACATGGATCGGCACCTACACGCCGCGCAGCAACGTCGAGCTGCGCGCCGTTTCACAGGACGATCGCAGCCGTTCTTATGAAGTGCGCCATGGCCTTTCGTTTGGCGGTCCACCGAGCACAGCTGGTGCGGGGACCACAAAAGACGTTCAGGCCAATCGCGACGAGGTAGTCGCCGAGGTACGGTTCACTGGCAGTCCCGTCTTCACCCCGCAGGAGCTCCGAGGAGCCCTCAGGCTGACGGCCGGAGACCGCTTCGACTTTTATCGCTGGCAGCAGGATCGCGAACGCCTTCGGCAGTTCTATCTGGACCGTGGCTATTTCGAAGCGCGAGTCAGTGCCCGCCATGACGACCGGGACGACGTTCCGGGATCGCCTCGCATCGTGCTCGACTACGAGATTGAGCGCGGACCGCTTACCACCTTCGAAATCAGCGGCCATGGGTTGCGTCGCACTGTAATCGACCAACTCGAAGACGTGTGGAGCAACGCAGTCTTCGACGAGGCCCTGTTCGCCGATCTCGAACGAACCGTCCGCCGCCAGATGTTCGAGGAAGGCTTTCTGCGGGCTCGCGTCGGCGCCTCGCGAGCGGGGTCGACAACAGTAGACGAAAAACGCGTGCGGATCGTGATCGAGCCTGGCGAGCGCACTTCGTCGCGGCAGATCATCTTCGAAGGCAATGGCGAGATTTCCGACGAGCGCCTTCGTGCCCTTTTGGAATCTCTTTCGAAAGACGTCGACCCCTGGCTCGAGCCAGCCAGGCTCCCGCGGGATGTGACGGCGCTCTACAGAGCGGAAGGATTTCTGGCGGCGAAGGTCACGGCCAGCCCGCCGGAATTTGAAGGCGATCGCGCGACGCTGCGCATACGAATCGACGAGGGTCCGGCCTTCACGATTTCCCATGTGGTGCTCGAGGGCGTTCACGCGCGTTCCGAGGATGAGGTGCGCCGCTCGTTTGGACTGGAGCCGGGATCACGGTACGTCCCTCGCGAAATCGATGAGCGCAGGCGAGCGGTCGATGCCGACTATGCGAGCCTCGGATTCAACAAGATGCGGTCGATAGTCGACTCGCTGGTCGATCTCGCGGGTGCCACGCTGCAACTGACGTTGAATGTCGACGAAGGGCGGCAGCAGATTCTCGACAGCGTTTCTGTGGACGGTGCGGCAGGGCTGCGGCCCGACGTGACGGTTGACACACTCCGGCTCGAGCCCGAGTCCGTTGTCGACATGACCACGTGGTATCAGGCGCGCCGCCGCCTGCTCGACACAGGATTATTCCGGCGTGTCGATATCGAGGCCGTACCGACGGCGCAGGCCGGGGCTGCTCCAGGGACCGAACGGGTGCAGGCGAAAGTGAGTGTCGAGCGCCGTCCAGCCTGGCAGCTCCGGTATGGCGTGATGCTTACCGATGAGGTTGCGCCAGCCTCAGAGAGCAGGGAGTTTGGCGGGGGACTGTCCGCCGACGTGCAACGGCGCGGCATCCTGGGCCGGCCTGGCACAGTTGGCGGTGCGTTTCGTTTGGAGAGAGATCAACGGATTGGCCGCGTCTTCTTCACCCTCCCGTCGCTCTTCGGGTTCGCAATGCCGACGAATCTGTTTGCCTCGAGGTCGAGACAGCGAATTGAGGAATCGGGCTTTCTCTCGATTGTGACCGACAAGACGACGTTTACGTTCGAGCAGCGAACCAGGCCCATTTCACGGCTGCAAGTGTCGTATGGCTATCAATTCGAGCGAAACCACACTTTCGACCCGAATCGGGATCCTGACGACCCGCTCGCACTCGATCTGAGTGTGCGTGCCGCCCGCCTTACCTCGACCGCGGTCTTCGATACGCGGAACGATCCCTTCGACGCCAGGCGAGGCCTGTTTCACTCGTCGAACATCGAGTTTGCACCGAAGAAGCTCGGCTCTGACGTCAAGTTCGTGAAGTACTTCATGCAACAGTTCCTGCACGTCCCTCTGGCGGGGTCGCTGATATCGGCATCGGCATTCCGGCTCGGCCTCGCTCAAGGATTCGGACAGGACCTGCTGCCAAGCGAGCGGTTCTTCGCCGGCGGCGTGAACACGATTCGCGGATATCCCGAAAATTCGCTGGGACCCCAGTTTCTGGACGTGGCCAACGGCGGGGAAGCCGAACTCATCCTGAACCAGGAAATTCGGTTCCCGATTTTCCGCTGGTTGCGAGGTGTCGCCTTTGTCGATGCGGGCAATGTCTTCGGCACAATCAGCGAGGTGTCGCTGACGGGTCTGGTTGTGGGCACCGGCGTGGGCCTGCGGTTTGCGACGCCTGTCGGTCTGTTCAGGCTCGACGTCGGTGTTCCCACATCAGAGGGCGACCGTCGCGGAAATCCGCGCCTGCATTTCTCGTTCGGCCAGATGTTCTAGGTCTAGCGTCCGCGGAGCGTCCGCATGATCGACTCGACAGCAGGACGTTCGGGTGCCTTGGGCGCCAACCTCAGGAATGTCTCGAAGTGAGCCCCTGTTCGATCGACACGGCGCACTTTTGAGTAAGCCAATCCAGCATAGTAGTGGGCGTAGGCAAACGTCGGGTCGATCTGCGACGCGCGATCGAAGGCGTCAGCGGCGCCGGCCCAGTCGTTCTGCTCGGCTTTCACCAATCCAAGCTGATACTGGACGTGAAAGCGATCCGGGTCCATCGACGCGGCTCGTTGCACAACCTCCAGCGCCACACCCGCATTGTTGTCGATGCGGGCGCGCTCGGATTCCGCGACGAGTTTCCACACGTCGTCTCCGTCGTTCATCAAGCGCGACAGCTCGGTCTTGGCGTCGTCTGGCCGGTTCAGCTTCAAGTAGATCTGCGCCGCTAGATAGGTGTCGGCACTAGAAATCTGCTCGCCGATCGCTTGAATGGCCTGGTCGTACTGCCCGGCCTCAAAAAGCTTGGCAGGTGTATCTTGGGCAAAGACGGCCGACGCACCAAGCAGGACGGCCGCGGCGGTAATGATGGCTGTTCTCATTTGATGCCTCACTGACTCCTCGATGGTCATGGGTGCCCTCATCTCGTGACGAGGGCCCCCTCATATTGAGCTGAATGCAAAGAAGGGGCCGTTCCGTGGCCCGTTCTGTTCAGCGTCGGGAGATGCCGACATCGTAGCCGCCTGAGTTGTCGGTGTAGCCATCGTCATTCACGCCCAGGAACAGGTGGCCGGCGGCTGGCATGGTGATCGGCGTCAACGTCGAGCCAATCGCGAACGGAGCGCTGGCGTCCAAACCCACACGGCCAATCAGTCCACCGACAGGCATGTCGCGCATCGGATAGCCCGGCCGCGACCCGAAGTTCTTATCGCCGTCAGGCCCCGTCTTCATCCCCTTGCCGAACTCAACCGTGCCGGACGCAGAGAACGCGATGCGCTCGCCCGATTGCACCATGAGCCCGGTGTCGGTCCACTGCCGGTTCCCTTCGACGCGCACGGTGGTCTGGGGCGGGGTGGTGTTCGTCCGTCCCCTTCCATAGCCTCTCCCACGGCCGTTGTTGCCAGCTACCTGCGACTGGGTGCCCTCACCCGCGAACAGGCGTCGCGCTGGCGGACCGCTGAGATACAGGCGCGCCACATCGCTCGCGTTGTAGGTGCCGCGACCGGCTGTAGTGTCGAACATCACGTTGTCCGAATTCCAGTGATAGACCTTTCCGTGCAGCACCTGGCCGCTGCGAAGTACGAGCGTGTGACGCTGGAGTTCTGGCGGGTTGTCCGACGTTGGCAGTCGGTCGACCTCGCGTGCCGTTGGATCGCCGTCGTTGTAGAGAATGACGGCCACGTCGCCCACCGGGAACGTGCGCTCGTTGCCGTTCTGAATGAGGCCGATGTTCGTGCCGGTGTGATAGACGAGTTGTCCCGACTGTCGTTCGCCATTGTTCAGAACGAATGTGACATCGGTTGCGGCTGCAAGAGTGGCCACCGCCAGGCAGAACGCGCCTACGGCCGCCGCTCGTGTGATCGCGCTATTGATTGACGTCATTGTGTCTCCTCGCTGATTGCGTTGATCCCTGCATTCATGAGGCTAGCGCGTGATGTGTGTGGTTGGCTGTGTCATTCAGCACAGACCGTTGTTTTGCGCTCGACTACGCTGAATAGTGGAAAAAGGAGGGACAGCTATGAGCATCTCTAGATGGTTAATTCTGACGACTCTCGTCGGCGCCGTTGTCGCCGGCCAGGCATGCACGCAGAAAGCTGCGGACGACACGAAAGGTGGCATCGACAAGGCTCTTGATGCAACCAAGGACGCTGGCGAGAAGACGGTCGACAAGACGAAAGAGGTTGTGGCCGCTACGGGTGAGGCCATCACCGACGGCTGGATTACGACGAAAATCAGCACCAAGTTCGTCGACGAATCCTTGCTCAAAGGGAGCAAGATCAACGTCGACACCAACGATCATGTGGTGACGCTGAAGGGCACCGTTGGGTCGGATGCGGGGAAAGCGCGCGCGACTGTGATCGCCCACGACACCGAGGGCGTGACGCGGGTCAACAATCAGCTCGTCGTGACGTAGAAACGGACGACGGCCCGTCGCGGGACAGGCCGTCGTTTCTGTTCTACTTAGCGGCTGGAGCCGCCGGCGGCTTCGGCTTGCCGTTCTCGTCCACCTGGGTCGTCTTGACCGGTCCCATGCCGACCAGTATCAAGACCGCAGGTTCTTTTTCGCCCGTCCGTGCGCCGTCCCAATGCACCGTGTTCGCCGTGTCGATGGCGACGGTGCCAGCACGCACTGGATAGGTGAGCTTCTCGTCATAGACGTTGCTGGTCGAGACCCACCAGGTCCCCGAGATCACATACGCGTAACGTTCCTGGTCGTGAAAATGCGGCTGAGAGAAGGCGCCCGGATACCATTTGTAGACGACGCCGTAGAGCCCCGGCTTGCTGGGATCGCCGAACAGCGTGCCTGTTTGTTGCCTGCCGACCTGGCCAGACCACTTGATGTTCTCGGGGAGGACGGTCGGAATATGGGTCGGATCGGGCAGTGGTCCAACGGGGTCGTTGATCGTCACCTTGGCCCCCTGTCCATAGGCGACTCCGGCAAGAACGGCGGCGCCGACACCTGCAGCGACTACGGCACTCAAAATCATCACTCTACTGAAACGCATACTTGTCTCCTCCCTCAGAATTGCCAGCGACGATTATGACTCCGGACGGAGGCGGATGGCTACCGCGAATCGGTCGCCTCGCCCTTGCCAACCCCAAAAACCTTGGACCAGAAGCCGCGCTTCTTTCTCTCGGGAGGTTGAGGTGGCGTTTCGACAGCGACAGTCGCGCCGCTCGTGGGTGTTACAACCGGCACGAAAACGTCGTCGACTCCGGGCGCCCCGGGTTTCTCGGCGCCTCCAAACATGCCGGCGAACTTCGCGAGAATCCCCTGCGTCGGATGGAGTTCGCAGTAGGTAGTCGGCACGGTGCCACGCGAGAAGTATTCCGTGTAGACCATCGACCGGCGCTCGAGCTGACCGGTGTTGCTGACGACCTCGACGTCCTGGCAGCTCTCGGTGGCGAGCTTGCCCGACAGACGGCAAACGATCGCCGTCGTCACGTCAGGCGGCGGCACGAGCCATTCTGGTTTGTCGCCGCGCGTTGCGACCTTCATGAAATTCGCCCACACGGGCACGGCGACGTCCGCGGAGAATCCGTTCGGCAGAATCATGTGTGGCTGATCGAAGCCCACCCACACGCCGGTGACGAGCTTCGTCGTGTAGCCGACGAACCACGCGTCGTTGAAGTCGTTGGTCGTGCCGGTCTTGCCGGCGGCTGGCAACGTGAAGCCGAGGCTGCGCACGCGGTTGCCGGTCCCCGCGTTAATTACATCGGCCATCATCGTCGACATCAGGAACGCCGTCGCGTCACTGATGGCGCGAGACGACGACTCGTGCGCTTCGTAGAGGACGACGCCGTCGAGGTCCTCGACACGGCGGATCAGCATCGGCTGGGGCACGAGACCGTGATTCGCGAACGCCGCATAGGCGGCCGTCATCGACTGGAGCGTCACTTCTCCAGATCCGAGCGCAAGCGACGGCACGCTCGGCACGTCGCCCACCCCCATGCGCTTCGCGTTCAGCACCGTGCGCGCGATGCCCACGATCTGCACCAGGCGCACGGCGGCTCGGTTACTCGACGTGCGCAGGCCGGTGCGCAGGCTCATCGACGGCGCGGTGGAATGCTCGTCCTCCGGGGTCCAAGCGCCTTCCGTCGTCGCAATCGGATCGTCGAGATGGTCGAGCACGCTCGCGGGCGAGTAGCCCGCTTCGAGTGCCGTGGCATAAACGAATGGCTTGAACGCCGACCCCGGCTGCCGGCGTGCCTGCACGGCACGGTTGAACGAGCTCGCCTCGAAATCGCGGCCGCCGACCATGGCTCGCACGTGCCCTGTGTTCGGGTCGAGCGCGATCAGCGCTGCCTGGAGCGGCTCGGCCGCGGCCGGCAGCCGCTCGTCCTGCTTCGGCACGGTTTTCTTGCGCGCGGCGGCGAGCCGCTTCTGCCAGATGTCGCGGCGCGCCTCGAGCGACTTCAACTGATCGGCGACAGCTGTCTCGGCCGCAGCCTGCATCGGCATGTTGATCGTCGTGAACACGCGCAGCCCGCCCTCGTAGACGCGCTGCCAGCCGAAGCGCTCAACAATCTCGCGGCGCACCTGCTCCTTGAAATACTGACCGTGGGGCTCGTTCTTGCGCAACGTGTCGTGCAGCGTGACCTTCGATCCACGCGCGGACTGCCATTCCGCGCGATCGATGGCACCAGACTCGAGCATCGCACGTAGCACGATGTTGCGGCGGGCAACCGCGCGTTCGAGACTTACCGTCGGCGCGTAGCTCGATGGCGATTTCACCAACCCGGCGAGCAAAGCCGCCTCCGCCACGCTCAGCTCAGAGGCGTGCTTGCCGAAATACCCCAGGGACGCCGCCTCGGCGCCGTACAGGCCATCGCCGAAATACACCTTATTGAGGTAGAGCTCGAGGATCTGCGGCTTCGTATACATCCGCTCGATGCGTACCGCAAGAATCAGCTCCTGCAACTTCCGGCGGATCGATTTGCTCGGCGTGAGGAGACTTTGTCGCGCGAGCTGTTGCGTGATTGTGCTGGCGCCCTCTGCTCTCCGGCCGACGCGGATGTTGGCCAGCGCCGCGGATCCGATCCGTACGACATCGAAGCCGCGATGGTCGTAAAACCGTTGATCTTCGATCGCGACGAGCGCGTGGATGATGTGGGGCGAGACCTCGGTCAGCGGCACGTCGATCCGCTGCTCCTTATAGATCGTAAACGACAGCTTGTCGGCATCGTCGAACACGGCGCTGGCCTGGTTCATCTCGCCGATGCGGCGGAGCGCCTCCAGATTCGGCAGTCCGCTGTTCAGGCTCGCGAGAAACCAGGCGCCGCCAGCCAGCGACAGCGCTGCCACGGTCGCGAGCGCCACGACCATGCCGATCGCGATGCGTGGATGGCGTTGTCGGGCGCTCTGACATTCGCGCCTGACCTTGTCGATGAGGAGACCGATTGAAAGTCGTGTCATCACTTCTGATTCTCCGATCGCCACTCTAGGCTCGGCGGCCTCAATCGTCTGCGCCCGATTGCACATCGAGTCGGAGCGTCTGCCAGGGCATCTCCGTCTCGTACGAGTTGACATGTGCAATTCGGGGCAGTCGGGCGGGTGAGTCAGGCGATATCCTCGCAGTTGATGATGCAGTCATGATGGCTCGCCGGAAATCCGAGAGGAGTGGATTATGAACATGGTCGTTCTACTAGTTATCTTGTTGTTGCTGTTCGGCGGAGGCGGTTTCTATGTCGGTGGCCCTGCAGTGGGGGGTGGTCTTGGAGGGATCATTGTCCTGGTGCTGATTGTTTTGTTAGTCACAGGCAGGCTATAGGAGATTCCATCATGACGTTTACGTTGCCAGACCTCATCGTTCTGATTGTCATCGCCGCGGTGTGCGGAGCGGTCGGCAAAGCGCTCGGCGGCGGCGGCAGGGGTGGACTCATCACCTCGATCGCCCTGGGTTTCATTGGCGCACTCTTCGGGCCGTGGATCGCGCGTCAGTTGAACCTCGCCGAACCGTTCGTGCTTCGTTTGAGTGGACAGTCCTTTCCGATTCTGTGGTCGATCATCGGCGCAGCGATCTTCGTGGCGCTCCTTCACTTTGTCTCTAGGCGGAGATGGAGTCTGGCCTAGGGTAGTTAACGTTCAGGAGGATAGACATGCGACAGCTATTAATTGTTTTTGCGGCAGTTTCAGTAATGGCGGCGGCCGGCTCGGCCTGCGCGACCAAGAAGTTCGTGCGTGGGCAGGTCGATGAAGTGAACGGAAGAGTTGAAACGCTGGGCCAGTCGCTCGAAGCGACGCAGCAGCAGACCAAGGAGAACACAGGACGCATCACTCAGGTCGATCAGAGGGTCGACCAGGTCGCCGCGACCGCGAACGCCGCGACGAATTCCGCCGCAACTGCGCAGACCGCGGCCAACGCGGCAGGGGCTAAGGCCGACGCGGTCGACGTGGCGTCAAAGCGGCTGATTTTCCAGGTCGCCATCAACGATGCGGGTGGGAACTTCAAGTTTGGAAAAGCGGATCTTCCCGACGACGTGAAGGGACAACTCAATGAGCTCGCCGACAAGCTGAAGGCCGCTCCGGCCGGCAACTTCATCGAGATCGAAGGTCACACCGACAACCGCGGCGCGCAACTTGCGAACAACAAGCTCGGACTCGATCGGGCGGAAAACGTGAAGCGTTATCTCTACGAGACGTACCAGATCCCGCTCCACAAGATCAACGTCATCAGCTACGGCGAAGAGAAGCCGGTTTCGCCGAACACCACGAAGGCGGGCCGCGCGCAAAACCGCCGCGTCGTCATCAAGGTGCTCGCGTAGCGTATGTAACCTTCACGGACACTCGTTGGCTCGCGCGGGCGCGCTCAACCGCAGCACCGAGGGTGTTGGACGGGGGGGCGGCCCGCTCCGCGCCGGTGGAGACGAGGTACACTACGCGGCGGACAGGAGGACGCGCGTTGAAGACGACCCTCATCTTTGCGTTGCTTGGGGCCCTCGCCGGCATCGTCGTCGCCTCGTTCGTCGTGCCGCCGGCACTGTCCTGGTATTCGGAACCTGGTGGCCTTCCTCGCGGAGCACAGATCCCCGCCGTCGTCCAGATTCCCGAGGTTATTCGCTACGCGACGACGACGCTGATGCGCTGGCAGGCGATTGCCGCAGGTATCGGCGGGGTCGTGGGCGCTGTGCTGGGCATCGGCGTCGCGAGACGCGGCCGTCAGCGAGTGACGGGCGAGTGATCGGCAGCCGTTCTTGTCGCCAGGCCAGGCGACCCGACTTAGAAATCCAAACTCATCCCAAACTTGATCAACCGCCCGCGCTGGACGTCGCTCGGCCGCTGATAAGCCGGACCCAGCACGGTGACCCGCCTCTGGACAGAGGCTTCGTTCGTCAGGTTGTAGAAATCAATCCGCGGCTCCACGCGCACGTTCTGCAGCTGGATCGGCCGAGAACTGACGTCGAGCTGATACACGTTGGGAAAACGCGTCGTCCCGCGCTCGGAGACGATCACCGATTGACTCGATTGCGTCAGCGCCACCGTCCTCGAGTTCACGAGCACCGTCGTAAGCTCGGGCATGATCGACTCCTTCTGGGCGACGCGTTTCGCCGAACGTCCGGTGGACTGACTTGGGACCCGACGGTAGAGATGTCGCGCGACGAATCGACGGCGGTCTTGTTGTGTGCGGGGGACTATCACCAAGTTGGTGGGAACACCAAAGAGAAATCACTGGCGGTTGTGCGCTAGGATCGGCGGCGAGTGGAGAGGACGTGGATTGCGGGAGCGTGGCTGAGGGCCGCCGTGGTCGTCGGTTCCATTGGCGCCGTCGCTGCCGCGCCGCAGTCGAGCCCTGTTGCTGTTGCGCCGACCGACAGTCGCCCGATCAGTATCGACGTCGTTCCCGTGCCGCTGAATCCCCAGAATCCGTCGGAGATGGCAATCGGCGATTTCCTTTACGCCGGCGGCCTGGTTCTGACATCCCGCCAGACAGACCAGTTGCACGGTTTGTCGGACCTCGAGGTCACCGGCACGGACAGAGTTACCGCCGTTGGGGATTTGGGGATTCTCGTTGATGCACGACTCGTCCTGGATAGCGTGGGACGGCTGGTGGGTGTCGCGGATGCCCGCCTCACACAGCTGACCGGGGAAGACGGCAAGCCGCTTTCCGATAAGACAGACGCAGATGCGGAGGGACTCGCGCTGTTTGCAAACGGCGACCGTCTCGTGAGTTTCGAGCGGCGCGATCGCATTTGGTTATATCCCGCCGCCGGTGGTCCACCGCGTCCGGTGCCGATGCCCGGGGCTTCCTTTCCACCCAACGTCGGTATGGAGGCACTCTCAGCTGACCTGGAGGCTGGAGCAGATGCGTATGTCGTCGGAGCAGAGCTCAGCGGTGACACCTGGACCTGCCGCTTGCTGTCGACACCGTGCATCAAGGGTCCAACTGTCGACAAGCCGGCGGAATTCGGGCTGGTCGCCCTGAAGCGCCTGCCCGGGATGCGAACCGCCTACCTGCTGCGCGCGTTCGACCCAGTGCGCGGACTACGCATTTCTCTGCAGATCTTTCGCTCGTCTACTATGGTCGCTCGGATGGACTTGGCGCCGCCGGCAACTGTGGATAACTTCGAGGGACTCGCGGCGGTGCCGCAAGCGGACGGCGGGGTACGGTTCTATCTGATTTCTGATGACAATGCGTCCGCCACTCAGCGCACGTTGCTGCTCGCCTTCGACTGGCGGTCTCAGTGACCGCCGGCTGACATGTAAAATTCTTGAAAAACTGGAGCCGGCGCGCGGACTTGAACCGCGGACCTGCTGATTACGAATCAGCTGCTCTACCAACTGAGCTACGCCGGCTTCGGTGGGACCACTTATGTTAGCACCGAATCCGCTACACGCGGACGCCGACGTACATCGTTCCGTCGTAGCCGCCCTCGGATGCGGCGAGAGGTAGAAGCAGCTGCGAGCCGCCCCCAGAGTAGATGCCGTCGCGGGTGGTCAGCGTGTCGCGGCGTCCCTTGGTCGCGTACGGCGATTGCGCGTGCACGATGTCGGTGAGCGCTTCGTCGAAAAACAGCTGCGACGTGAACTCGAGTCCGCTGCTGCTGCCCGGATTCGTCCGCACTTTGAAATGAATGTGCACGGCGCGGCCCTGATACCAGCCTGGATAGACTGTCGTAAACCGCACTTCGCCGTTGGCGTCGCTGATTTGATAGCCGCGAAGGAAGCGCTGCCCGCGCGAGCTCTGCGCGGCGATGTCGGAATAGACGCCGAGCGCGTCGCAGTGCCACATGTCCACCAGTGCCCCCACGAGCGGCGTGCAGCCCACAAGCGTGGAAACCTGCGAGAGCTGCATTCTCATCGTCAGCGGCACGCCGGCTTTGGCGACGCCAGTGCTCGGATCGGAACGAATGTCGGAGCGGTTCAGCCCTTCATCGACGAAATAGGGTCCTTCCGTGAGGGCGGGCGTGACCGTGCACAACGCGTTGGTCGACGAGGTCGCCACGGATGTGGTGCCGGTGGATCCCGTTGTGCCGGTCGTAGAGGGTAAAGACGAGGAAGATGAAGACGACGGAGAGGTGGGACTTTGGCTGCTACCGCATCCGACAAAACCCACCGCCACGACGGATCCGATGAAGGAAAGCACGTCGCGGCGGCTGAATGGCAATTGGTTGTTGCTGTCCATGACGCCGGCGGAAGTGCAAAGCGCGGGCCACCACGACACGCCTCACATCCACTCTCGCTCGACCTCTCCGACGGACGCGGGAACCCGGGCCGCTGTCCACAGCCCGGGAACTTTCGTCACGCTTTCTTCACAGTTCTACTTCAGGGCTTGCGCGATACCGGCGTCGACGAGCGGTGCCATCACGGCATAGCCTTCGGCAGTGGGGTGCAGATCGTCGGCGCTGAGCTCCGTCTTAAGCATCCCGGTACCGTCAACCATCTTCGAGTAGTAGTCGACGTACACATGCTTATGTGCGGCGGCATAGGAACGCATCCAGTCGTTGATTTTCTGGATTCTCGCAACCGGCCTGCGCGTCGTCTGCGGGACGGTGCCGGCGGCGACGTGATAAGCGCTTACCGGCGTGATGCTGGAGAACACCACCTTGATGCCGTTCGCGACCGCGAGCTCGGCCATCGACGCCAGGTTGCCCTGGATCTCTTCGTCGCTCATCGCGCCGGTGTTTCCGGCAATATCGTTCGTTCCTGCGAGAATGACGACGACTTTCGGCTTCAGCGCAATGACGTCCGGCCGCATTCTCAGCAGCATCTGTGGGGTCGTTTGCGCGCTGATGCCGCGATCCACGTAATTCTTTCCCGGGAAAAATCCGCCAAATCGCGGTTGCTGCCAGAAGTCCGTGATCGAATCGCCCATGAAGACGGCATCGGCTCGCGACACCGTCGTGTTGGCGTCGCGATAACGCGCGAGGTTGGCCCAGTCGCGCAGGCGCATGTCCTGGTTGGCGACCGTCAGCAGCGCCGACGAGACCTCGGCGCATTGCAGAGCGGCCGGTGGCGGGGCCGGTGCGGCGCCTCCGAGGCCTTGCGTGAATCCGGTTTGTGGGAGTAGGACAGCGGTGAGGAGGAGGCTATAACCGACGGCGGCGTGTGCGGACCTCATGATCCCTCCTATGAGTTGACGCGAATTGTGGCTAACGAATCTGCCTCATCAGATGCTCGAGCACGCGATTGATCCGCTCGTCGAGGCTCACGTTCTCGACCAGCGTCAGTTCTGCATGCTCGGGTGGTTCGTAATGAGAACTCGTGTCGGCGGCCGCGCTGAGGTACGTTTCGAGGAAAGGGATACTTGGGCCATCCTCCACGTCCATGACCTTCCGTGCGCGCTCGCGCTCGGCGCGGCTTGGCGACGCGAAGGCGACGATGCAGACGGCGCCCGATTCGGCGAAGAGCTTCGCCACTTCGGCGAGCCGCCGGATGTGTTCCTCGCGATCCGATCCCGACGCGCCAAGGTCGGCGTTGAGTCCGGGACGGATATTCTCGCCGTCCAATACGAACACTTGAATGTGGCGTTCGAAGAGCTGTCGCTCGAGCGACTTGGCGAGCGTCGTCTTGCCGCTGCCAGGAACACCAGTGAGCCAGACGACCGCGCCGCGGTGCCCATGGCGGAGATGACGCTCGCCGCGAGCCACACGGGTGACGTCGGCGTTGACGCCAGCGTCTGCGACGACCGTCGCCGCCGCAAAGCGCTCGGGCACCTCTACGACGATCCCGCCGCCGGCGACATCGAACCCGTCCACCAGCACGAGGCGGCCCATGAACGGGACACGCTCGAACAGGTCCACGGCAACCGGCCGCCGTGTGTGGATGACGACTCTCGCTGCATCGTTCGTACGAACCGAATCCGCGCCCTTGATCGGCTGAACGGTTGATGCGTCCACCACCTCTTCGAGCGTCTTGATCTCGCACTCCACTTCCTGCGTGACCAGCTTCAGCTTGTAGCGTTTCCCTGCGGCTAACGGCGTGCGGCCCAGCCAGAAGATCCTCGCGGTGAACTCGGTCGCCAGGTGCGGCGGATCGGCTGCGTGCACGGCGATCGATCCGCGTTCCACGAAGAGCTGATCGGACAACGTGATGCCGGCCGGCTCGCCCGCGGACAGCGTTTCGCGCTGCGGAGTGTTCCAGCCTTCGATCGAGCGGACGACGCTTGTGCGCCCTGACGGGAGAAACAGCAGTTGATCTCCGGTCTGCAGCGTACCCGCCTCGATTCTGCCGGCGAGGATTCGGCGATGGTCGAATCGATACACGTCCTGAATAGGGAAGCGCAGAGGCTGGTCGGTCACCTCCGCCGCATCGGGAATCGTGTCCAGCGCCTCGACGACCGTTGGGCCGGTGAACCAGCTCATTTTCTCGGTGCGGCTGGCGAGGTTGTCGCCATGGCGCGCCGATACCGGAAGAATGTGTTGAGCTTCAACGCCGATGCTCGCGAGGAACGCTCGATACTCCTTGGACACCTTGTCGAACGTCGCCTGCGAGTAACTGACCAGGTCCATCTTGTTGACGACGATGACGACATGGCGCACGCCGATGAGCCGCAAGAGGTAACCATGCCGCCGCGTCTGTTCCTGCACGCCTTCGGACGCATCGATGATGATGAGGGCTGCGTCGGCTCGGGAAGCGCCGGTCACCATGTTCTTGACGAATTCCTTGTGCCCCGGCGCGTCGATGATGACGTATTCGCGCTTCTGCGTTCGGAACCAGATCTGCGCCGTGTCGATCGTGATGTTCTGATCGCGCTCGGCCTGCAGGCCGTCCATCAGATTGGCAAACTCGAACGGCACACCGCGCCGCTGGGCGATGGCGACCAGTTGCTCGTACTTGCCCTCAGGCAGGGAGCCCGTGTCGTAGAACAGGCGTCCGATAAGCGTCGATTTGCCGTGGTCGACATGCCCGACGACGACAAGTTTTAGTTGATTGCGCGCGTAGGCCATCACATGTAGCCGTCGCGCCGGAGCTTCTCGAAAGCGTCTTCGCTTTCCTGATCCTGCGCCCGCCCCGCGCGCTCCGATGTCCTGGTGGCCTTCAGTTCGGTGACGATCTCCGAGACCGTCCTGGCCGTCGACTGAATGGGGAAGGTGCAGGGGGCGCACCCGAGCGACCGGTAGCGGTGCCCCGTGCCATCGTCGAAGTAGAGAGGAATCACCGGAATCTTCTCGCGCTCGATGTACTCCCACACGTTCAACTCGGTCCAGTGCAGAAGCGGATGAATGCGGATGTGCGTGCCCGGAGCGAAGTCCGTCTTGAACTGGTTCCAGAACTCGGGGGGCTGATCCGACGCGTTCCATTCCATGTTCGCGTTGCGCGGCGAGAAATACCGCTCCTTGGCTCGTGTCGGATCCTCGTCGCGGCGGACGCCCACGATGATGCCCGTGTAGCCGTAGTGTTCAATGACCTGCTGAAGCCCGTCCTTCTTGAGCCAGCCGCAGCACTCCACGCGTGTCGCGCGTCCATTCGGGTAGGTCCGGCCTTCCTCGAGCACGGCCTTGTTCTGCCCGACGACGAGTTGGAGGTTCCACTCCCGCACGAGGCGGTCCCGATACTCGATCATCGACGGGATCTTGTAGCTGGTGTCGATATGGACGAGTGGAAACGGCACGTGTCCGAAGAAGGCCTTCCGTGCCAGCCACAGCATCGCGGTGGAGTCCTTCCCAATGCTCCACAGCATCGCCATGTTGCCGAACTTGGCGAAGGCTTCGCGCATGATGAAGATCGATTCGCTTTCCAGAGCGTCCAGATGATCGTGATGCATGGTTCCGGCTGAAGGCCTCGTGGGTAACCCTCCTATTGTATCAGCGGTTCTGGGGTTCTGAGTTCTCGGTGCTGGGTTCCAGTTCAGAACCCTGGAACCTTAGAACGCTAGAACTTTAGAACCTCGTTGAACATCCGTGTCCTCGTGCGCTAACATGCCAGGTTTACTGACCCGGTAAATTTCGCCACCGTATGCCTGACACTCCGGTCCGCGCAGCCACTGCCATCGTCGTCCGGGGCGCGCGTACGCACAATCTGAAGAACATCGATCTCGTGCTGCCGCTTGGACAGCTGATCATCGTAACGGGGGTCAGCGGTTCGGGTAAGTCGTCGCTCGCGTTCGATACGATCTACGCCGAAGGACAGCGCCGATACGTGAGCTCGCTTTCGGCCTACGCGCGCCAGTTCCTGGAGCGCATGGAGAAACCCGACGTCGATCGCATCGAGGGGATCTGCCCGGCGATCGCGATCCGCCAGAAGAACAGTATTCGCAATCCTCGATCGACGGTCGGAACCACCACCGAGATTCACGACTACATGAGGTTGCTGTTCGCCCGCGTCGGGCGTACGTACTGCCGGAATTGCGGACAGGAAGTCGTGCGCGAAACCGCCGAGATCGTGTCAAGGCACCTCGGTGCGCTGCCAGATGGCACGCGGTTGCTCATCGGCTTCGACATGCCGGTCGTCGATCCTGGCGGCGTGATCGACGGTTCGGACGCCGACGGGGCGGAGGAGGACTCGCCAGGGTCGGCCGACGGGGTGGCCGCGGCTGCCGCCACATTGGACAGTCTGCGTCGCAAGGGATTTCACCGGCTGTATCTCGGCGGGCGGACGGTGATGCTTGACGATCTCAACCCTGCAGAGCTGCGCGACCAGCCAAGCCTGAAGGTGATCGTCGATCGCGTGAAGCTCGAAGGCGACATGCGCGCCCGGGTCACGGATTCGATCGAGACGTCCTATCGCGAAGGTGGAGGCGCGGCGTTCGCGATCGAGGATCCCGGACCACGCACTCACGTATTCAGCGAGCGGTTCGAATGCCGGGATTGCAAGATCGCGTACGAGACGCCCCAACCGAGGCTCTTCTCGTTCAACAACCCTTTCGGCGCCTGCCCGACGTGTCATGGGTTCGGCAACATCATCGAGCTCGACCTGGATCTGGTCGTACCGGACAAGACGAAGACGATCCAACAGGGCGCCATCGAGCCGTGGACCAAGACGCACTATCGCGCTCAGCTCGCCGGCTTGAAGCGCGCCGCGAAGGCGGCCGGTGTGTCGATGGACATCGCGTGGCAGGATCTGACCGACGAAGAGAAGCAGTTCGTGGTCGACGGCGACGGCCGGGACTACGACGGTATCCGGGGGTTTTTCCGCTGGCTCGAGCGCAAGAAGTACAAAGTGCACGTACGCGTTTTCCTGAGCCGGTATCGGGGATACCTGACCTGCCCGGAGTGCGGCGGCGCGCGGCTCCGGCGCGAAGCGAGAGATGTGAAGGTTGGTGGGCGAACGATTGATCAGGTGTCGTCTGACACCGTGCGTGAAGCGGAGCGTTTCTTCACGTCGCTCGAGCTTACGGAAAAGGAGCTCGCCATCGGCCATAAGGTCCTTCAGGAAATTCTGAAGCGGCTGAAATTTCTCAGCGACGTCGGCCTCGACTACCTGTCGCTCGACCGGCTGTCATCGACGTTGTCGGGGGGCGAGTCGCAGCGCATCAATCTGGCAACATCGCTCGGGTCTTCTTTGGTCGACACGCTCTATGTACTGGATGAGCCGTCGATTGGTCTGCATTCCCGCGACAACCTCCGGCTCATCAATATCCTCCGGCAGCTCAGGGATCAGGGGAACACGGTCCTGGTGGTGGAACACGACGCCGACATGATTCGCGTGGCCGACACCATCGTCGATCTGGGCCTGGGAGCTGGTGAGCAAGGCGGCCGGGTCGTGTTTGCGGGCCCCCTGTCTGGACTGATGCAGGAACAACGATCGCTGACGGCGAAGTACCTGCGCGAAGACCTGGCGATTCCGGTTCCCGCCACGCGCCGGCGTGGCAGCGGGCAGAAACTGCGGCTGCTCGGTGCCACCGAGCACAACTTGAAGAACGTGGACATCGAGATTCCGTTGAATACGCTGACATGCATTACCGGCGTCAGCGGGTCGGGCAAGTCGACGCTCGTGCACGATGTGTTGTACGCCGCGGTGAAACGGGCGAAGGGCGGCGTGGAACGCCGCGTGGGCGCGCACCGGAAGCTCGAAGGCGCTGAACTCGTGAGCGACGTCGTGCTCGTCGATCAGACGCCGATCGGCCGCACACCGCGGTCGAACCCGGTGACGTACCTGAAGGCCTTCGATCCCATCCGCGAAATCTTTTCGGCGACCAAGGACGCCAGGTCGCGGGGACTCACCGCCAGCCATTTCTCCTTCAACGTACCCGGCGGGCGCTGCGAGGCGTGCCAGGGTGAGGGCGAAGTGCGCGTTGAAATGCAGTTCCTGGCCGACGTCTTCGTCCCGTGCGATCAGTGCGACGGCAAGCGCTTCAAGCCTCAGATACTCGACGTGAAGTATCGAGGGAAGAACATCAATCAGGTGCTCGACCTGACCGTGCGTGAGGCGCTCGCATTCTTCAGCACGTCGCCGAAGGTACTGCGGCGTCTGCACGTGCTCGACGAGATCGGGCTTGGCTACTTGCGGCTCGGTCAGCCGGCCACCACGCTTTCCGGAGGCGAAGCACAGCGGGTCAAGATCGCCTCGCATCTGTCGTCGCGCACGGGCGATCGCCTCCTGTACGTGCTGGACGAGCCGACGACCGGCCTGCACTTCGACGACATCGCGAAGCTGCTGACGGCGTTCAAGAAGCTGATCGAGGCCGGCCACACGCTCGTTGTGATCGAGCACAACCTGGATGTCCTGAAGACGGCGGACTACATCATCGACCTGGGCCCTGAAGGCGGTCAGGAAGGCGGGCTCGTGGTGGCGACAGGCACGCCAGAGCAGATTGCCAAGGCGCCTGGTTCCCATACAGGCGCGTTCCTCGCCCCGGTGCTCGCGAGCGGCCGGACGCATGCGTACGCGGGGGAGTAGATCGTCCATCGTCGATCGGCCATCGTCGATCGTCGATCGTCTGCCGCGGTCGTTCTATGCGAGGCCGACGTTAGCGGTGGCGCGCGATCTGCTCGGAAAAGTACTCGTGCACGACACCCGAGAGGGTCTCGCCTCCGGTCTCATCGTTGAGGTCGAGGCCTACGTCGGCGAGTCCGATCCCGCCTGCCACGCCGCTCCCGGTCCGACGAAGCGCAATGCGCCTCTCTATGGCCCCCCCGGGTTTTCCTATGTGTACTTGAACTACGGTGTGCACTATCTGGTGAACGTCGTGACCGAACCGGAAGGTTCGCCCGCCGGTGTGCTGATTAGAGCGCTCGAGCCGCTCGAGGGCATCGCCTTGATGCGCCGGCGGCGGATGCGGCCAATTCCCGACCACGCGTTATGCCAGGGCCCCGGCAACCTCACCCGCGCACTCGGGATTTCGCTGAAGAACAACAAGTTCGATCTACGGGGCGACACGCTCTACATTGCCGATCGCGGCCGCGGTATTGAAAGCGTGTCGTGGAGCCCGCGTATCGGCATCGCCGTTGGCACCGATCGCGGGTGGCGTTGCTTCGCCAGCGGCCACGTTTCCGTGTCTCGCGAACCACTCAGCCCATTACGAAAGATCTAGTACGCGCTCAGGAACTCCGACAAGCTTCTGGACTGTTGTTCGCGCATCGCGATGCAGCGGTCGATGGTTTCGAGCGACTGCTGTGCCAGACGCTCGCTTCCGCTGATGCGATGTGTCTCGAAAAACTGCGCGACGTCGTTTCTCGCCGCCCGATCGCAGAAGTGCGACGTCGATCGAATGACCGTCCGCATTCCCTGGAACACCCCGGTCTTCTGCAAAGCGTCCCAGTGCGCTTTGACGTGCTCCCAGGTGTCGGGGGCGGAGACACGCTTGCTGAGCAGTTGCGCGAGAATGGCGGGCGAGTCCTGCGTCCTGACGTCTGACGATGTCGCGAAGTCCAGCGTACGCCGCCGAAGCGCGGGATCGGAAAAGTAAGCAAGGCCTGTACGGTAGCTCAGCGCGCCCCCGTCTCGTCCGCCCCGGGTGCCGCCGCTTCGCGCGCGGTCGAGATAGTGGTCGAACAACGCCTCGTCACCCTGGAGCGCGGCCAGTTGGAGAGCGGTGTTGAAGATGCTCGGGTCAAGCGTGCCGGCCGAGGCGAGATACATGTCCATCCGCCGGCGTGCTTCGCGGAGGATCCCGGTGTCGCCGCCCGCGTACCCAAGGGTATAGATCACCGTAGAGCGAACTTCCTTCCGGTCGTCCCCTTCCTGTGCCCGCGGATTCCACCCAAGGCGGTCAACCACCGGCCGCAGCAGTTGTTGCACCCATCGTTCGAAGGCCGGCCGCTGTTCGTCGTCAATCACATGATCGGAAAGATAGTTGATGTGATCGGCAACACTCTCGATGACCGGACTGATACCTGCCTTCACCATCTCCTGCGAGAGCGGCAGGAAGCTCATGATCGGCTCGCGATTCAGGCGAACGAGCGCCCACGTGTCTTCCAGGAGCGAGGCTTGTTCCTCCACCGCGAGGCCACGGTCGCGAATTGCCGTCGCGAGAGTTTTCAGTCCCTCGTTTCCGTAAGCCGTCCTGTAGTAGCCACGCCCCTCGACGTTGACGAACAGCCACGACGAGCAGCCGGCCAGTGTCAGTGTTCGAGACGAAGTGGCGAGCACCTCGCATGCCGCCGGCTCCACTTTCCCATTGCGCGCGCGCTTGTAGCAGACCGGTATCTGCCAGGTCGCCGAAGCGGGCACCGCGTCGGACATCGGTCGTTGGGACAACTCGACCGTCGTCTTGTCGCCCGAGCACGTCGTGTTTACGGTGAGCAACGGAAGGCTCGGCTGTGTGATGAAGCTCGAAATGATTTTGTCGACAGGTGTGCGCGTGACGGCGGCAATCGTGTCCCAGTAGCCCTCGCCGGTCGCGTTCCCGTAGGCGAACTTCTTCAAATAGGCGTTGATCGCGCCGCGATAGCGTGCCGGTCCCACGAAGGCTTCGGCCATCCTGACGATCTGCGCGGTTTTCTGATAGGCAATCGAGTCGAACACCTCATTAATCTCGTCAGGAGTCGAAACCTCGGTGCGCACGGACCGCGTATTCTCCAGCGCGTCGACGTTCATCGCGCCTTGCGCGTCGCGGACCTCGTCGAAACGGGCGTTCCATTCGGGCTTCCACTCCTGCAGGGGCCGCCGTTCCAGCCACGTGGCGAACCCTTCGTTCAGCCAGATGTCGTTCCACCACTGCGGCGTGACGAGATCGCCGAACCACTGGTGCGCGATTTCATGGGTCATGTATTCGGCGACCTGCTTCATGTGCTCGACGCTCCGCGCGTCGGGGTCGACGAGGAGCGACTGCTCACGAAAGACGATCGCAGCCGTGTTCTCCATGGCACCGGCCGCGAAATCGGGGACACCGATGACATCGAGCTTCTCGAATGGATACCTGACGCCGAGATAACGGTTGTAGTACCGGACAGCGACTTCGGCGGTCTCCAATGCAAAGCCGAGCTGATCCTTCATGCCAGCCCGTGCGCAGATTCGAATGGGAACGCCGTCTGCGCCGCCACGCGCGCATTCCCAGTCGCCGATGATCAATGCGACCAGGTACGGCGACATCTTTGGCGTCCTCGAGAACGTCACGGTGTGTTTGCCCGGGCCTGGGCCCGGAGTATCGGACTGCACGCGGCCGTTCGAGATCGCCGTATCCCGCGCGTCGATGGTTGTGCTGATGTCGAACGTGGCTTTCATTGCCGGTTCGTCGAAGCAGGGAAAGGCCCGCCGCGCGTCGGTGGCCTCGAGTTGAGTGACGGCGTAGTCTCGGCCGCTGCCGTGGCTGAGGTAGAAGCCGCGCAGTTCGTCGTTCAGCGCAGCCGAGTATCGGATCGAGATGGTGGCCGGCCCTGGGCCAATCGGCCGTGGAATCGTCAGGGTTGCCGTCTCCCGTTCCACATCGGCACGGACAGTGGCTGTTTGCGTCGTGCCGCCGCCCGAAATTATCGCCTCAACGAACGTCAGCTCAGCGGCATTCAAAGTGACAGTGTTGGTGAGCTCCGTGAGGCGAACGGCAATGCGGACCTGCCCCTGAAACATGCCGGTCGAAAAATCCGGCGACAGCTGAATGGCATAGTGCTCGGGGACAATCGTGGCGGGAAGCCGCTGAGCCGGAAGGAGACCGCTGCCGATACAGAGCAGCGCTGCTGCCAGGGCTGCCCGCCTCTTCATCGGTTACCCTTCGCGTTGAAGAATGGGAATCTGGAGCGTGATCGCGCGGCCGTCACGGATGATGCCCACGGCGGACGTGCTGCCGATTTGCGCGTCGGCGACCAGTCTGAGGAAGTGCGACGGGTCGTTCACCGCCTGTCCATTGAACGAGACGATCACATCGCCGGGCTGAAGGCCGGCGCGGTACGCGGGCGAGCGTCGGTCGATTTGATTCACGAGCGCGCCGCGCGTCTCCCGCACGCCGATCTCGGCGGCGAGCTGAGTCGTCAGCGGATAGAGGTACATGACGCCGACCGATCCGCGGCGGACTGAGCCGAACTTGATCAGCTCGCCGATGACCCGCCGCGTGAGATTGCTGGGAACGGCAAATCCGATCCCCTGGTTGCCGCCGCCATTCGGCGACACGATGCCCGTGTTGATCCCCACGAGCTCTCCGCGGGCATTCACCAGCGCGCCGCCCGAATTGCCCGGGTTGATCGCCGCGTCGGTCTGAATGAAGTCTTCGTACTCCGAGAAGCCGACGTTCGTACGGCCGAGCGCGCTCACGATGCCCAGCGTCACTGTCTGATTCAGCTGGTACGGGCTGCCGATCGCCAGGACCCATTCGGCCACCTTCAGCTTCGACGAATCACCCCACGTCATCGTCGGCATCGGTACCGAGCCGGGCGCGATCTTCAGCAACGCGATGTCGGTTGCCGGATCGGTGCCGACGATCCGCGCGGCGACTTCGTGCCTGTCGCCGAACGCAACGGTGACCTCTGCCTTTGCACTGCGGACGACGTGATTGTTCGTGACGACGTAGCCATCGCTTGACACGAGCACGCCCGAGCCCAGGCTCATATCGCGGCGATCGCGCCCGCCGAACATCTCCTCCTGGCCGCCAAAAAAATACTGAAAGAACGGGTCGTCCGAGAACGGCGATCGGGGTGCCTGTGTGACCGTGACCGAAGAAATATTGACGACGCCCTTCACCGCCTGAGCGGCGATGCCGGTCAGGTCGGGAAGACCACCCGTGAGAGCCGCAGGAACGGCGATCGCCTGGCCCGCCCGTTGCGACGATTGCGCGAACGTCTCGCCGGCCGTACGCAAACGGCCTGTAAGGACGAGGCCGGCGAAGAACCCGGCGAGAACCAGCGCAACGCCGATCGACGCTCGTTTCATGGCGATTTTTCATCGTAGCATGTTTGACGGGCCTTCGATAAGTTGGCTACGATTGCGGGGTTATAGCGATTCCAAAGGTCATTCATGAGCTCAATACAGGCCACACGCCTGCGAAAAGGCAACCTCATCAAGGTCGGCGACGACCTGATCCGGATTATGGAGCTGCACCACCTGACGCCCGGTAACAAGCGTGGTTTCGTGCAGTGCCGGGCGCGCAATATTCGGACCGGATCGCTCGTCGATCACAAGTTCCGGGCAGAAGAAGACATCGAGCGCGCGATCCTCGACGAACACGAAATGCAGTACCTCTATAGTGATGGCGACGCGTTTCATTTCATGAACACGGCGTCGTTCGACCAGCTGCACATCGATCGCGAAGTGCTGGGCGACGCGGTTCACTACCTGATCCCCGATGCGCTCATCAGCGTGGAGTTCTACGGCGAAGAGCCGGTTGGCATCGACCTGCCGCCAACCGTCGATCTGCTCGTGAAGGACACGGCGCCCGGCATCAAGGGCGCGACCGCCAGCGCGCAGGTGAAGCCGGCAAAAACGGAGACGGGCCTGGTCGTATCGGTGCCGCCGTTTGTCAATGTCGGCGACCGCATTCGCGTCAGCACGGAAACCGGCGAGTATCAGTCGCGCGTTTAGATCAATGGATGTTCCGTACCGATCCCCCGCCCACGGATGGATCGAGGTCATTACTGGAAGCATGTTCAGCGGAAAGAGCGAGGAGCTCATCCGCCGCCTGCGCCGTGCGCAGATCGCGCGCCAGCGAGTGCAGATTTTCAAGCCATCGTTCGACGACCGGTTTTCGGACGCGGAAATCGTCTCGCACAGCGAGATGCGCATCCAGGGTGTCAAGGTCGGAGACTCTGCCGAGCTCCTCCGCCTTGTCCGCGAAGACACCGAAGTCGTCGGCATCGACGAGGCGCAGTTCTTCGACAAGGATCTGCCGGCTGCGTGCACGAAGCTCGCCGAAAGCAGCAAACGCGTCGTCGTCGCGGGCCTTGATACCGACTATCTTGGCCAGCCGTTCGAGCCGATGCCCGTGATGATGGCTATCGCCGAATACGTGACGAAGACCCACGCCATCTGCATGGTGTGCGGCAATCCCGCGAGCCACACGCAGCGCCTCGTGGCAAGCGACGAGCGCCTGCTGCTGGGCGCCACTGGAACGTATGAGGCCCGCTGCCGCCGGTGTTTCGATCCCACACTCGCCACGGCACCGGCTAAGGAAGTGAACGGCAAACGGTGAACGGTAAACGGTAGACGTGCCTATGGCCGCCGACGTTGCGCCCCGGATTCTGCTGCTGCTCGGAATCGGATTCCTCATCGCGAACGTGCGCATCGCGCTCGAGGCAGTGAAGTTCTTCCGGCGGCGTGCCTCTGCCGTCCTCATCTGGAACGGGCCCAAGCCGCGCTACTACGGGCTTCAACTTGGGCTCGGAGTGGTCCTCGGGCTGCTGCTGTTCTACGACATGTTCGTCATTCTCCGATCGGCTGCGCAGTGGCTGCACGCGGCGCCACAGCTCTTTGGCGTCGGGATGATGTTCCTGTATTACGCGTACTTGATGCCGATGAGCGTCCGCATCGGGAAGGGTTTCTACGCCGACGGGATCTGGTCGGAGTCCGGGTTTGTGCCCTACTGGAAGATTGGGGCGGTATCGTGGCGCGAAGGGGAGGAAATTGCGCTCGTCATCGTGTCGAGGTTACGCAATCTGGCCCGCCGGCTGGTCGTCCCGGGTGTGCACTACGCCGCCGCCCGCCGCCTCCTTCGCGACAAGATCGCCGCACACGATATTCAGCTGATGCGCACGGGGCTGGAACTGGGCGCGCACGACGATCGCGACGACGCCTAAACCCTCTTCGCTGATAGGGAAGAGGGAAGAGGGGAGAGGGAAGAAAGCACGGTATACGGTGAACGTCGATGTGCCGATATGGGAACTTAGACCCGGTAGCGAAGGAAGGTGCTTGTGGCAGCCAGAGCGACGTGGAAGGGATATTTGAAGGTCAGCCTGGTGAACATCCCCATCAAGGTGTTCCCGGCAACCGAATCGGCAAACACGATCTCCTTCAATCAGCTACACAACGCCTGTCAGACCCGTATCCAGCAGAAGCGCTGGTGTCCCTCGTGCAACAAGGAAGTGGCCAACACCGACATCGTCAAGGGATTCGAGTTCGAGAAGGGGCGCTATGTCGTCATGAGCGAAGACGACATCGACAAGGTGCGGCCGAGCTCGACGCGTGTGATCGATCTGGTGCAGTTCGACGACGTCGGCGCGCTGGATCCCATGTACGTGGACCGCACGTACTACCTTGCACCGGACGGACAGGTCGCAGCCGATGCATACGCGGTGATGCGCGAGGGGATGAAGGGAAAGATCGGCGTGGGCAAGCTCGCGCTCTATGGCCGCGAGTATCTCGTCGCCGTGAAACCGCACGACAAGGGGATCGTCATGTACACCCTGCATCACGCGGCGGAGATTCGCGGCATGCAGGGGATCGAGGAACTGGCGATTGTGCCGACGAAGGTGAAGCCGCAGGAAGTGCAGCTCGCCAAGCAGGTGATTGGCACCTTCGAGAAGAAGCTCGACCTTGCCGATTACCGAGATGAGTATCGCGACGGGCTGCAGAAGATCATCGACGCGAAGATTGCCGGCGAGGAAGTGGTTGCGCCGGAAATCGAGATGCCGCCGAAGGTCGTCAACCTCATGGAGGCGCTGCGCAAGAGCCTCGACACGGTAAGCTCCGACAAGAAGAAGGCGGCCAAGGCCGTGCTCCCGAAGAAGGTCGGCGCGACGGCGGAGAAGAAGAAGAAAAGAGCGTAAGGCAAAGGCTATTGGAGATTGGGTGATAGGTGATTGGGTGATAGGAAAGGCAATGCCAATCGCCAATCGCCAATCGCCAATCACCCAATCACCTATCGCCAAATCACCTATCACCCAATCTCCAATGCGTTTCGTGGTTCTTGGCGCCGGCGCCATCGGCGGGGTCGTAGGAGCCCGGATCGGTCTCCTGGGCCACGAAGTCATCCTTCTGGCCAGGGGCGCGCACTTCGAGGCCATCAGAGATCGCGGTCTTCGCGTGAATTCACCTGGCGGCACCGAGCTCGTTCCGCTCCACGCCGTCAATCGTGTTGCCGACATTCATTGGCGGCCGCACGACATTGCCCTCCTCGCGACCAAATCTCAGGACACCCCGGACCTGCTGACGCAGCTCGAGTCTGTGGCTCCTCCGGAGCTTCCCATCGTGTGCCTGCAAAATGGGGTGGCCAACGAGCGCTTCGCTCTTCGTCGCTTCGCAAATGTGTACGGTGTGTTTGTGTGGTGTCCGGCCGAGCACCTCGAGCCGGGCGTCGTGGACTCGTGGAGTACTCCTGCCACGGGCATTCTCGATGTGGGACGGTATCCCTCCGGTATAGACCCGCTTGCCGAGCGGCTGGCTGGAGTCTTTCGCGAGGCGACGTTCTACTCGGAGGCGCGTGCCGACATCATGCGCTCGAAGTACCGGAAGCTGCTGATGAATCTCGGTAATGCGGTAGAGGCCCTGTGCGGCGCCGATGCGCGACACAGCTCCCTGGTGGAGCGGGCCAGGCTCGAAGGCGTCGAATGCCTGAACGCAGCCGGCATTCCGTTTGTGCAGGAGGATGAAGAACCCGTGCGGCGCGAGCATGGCTTGCGCTCCGGTGCAATCGAAGGACGTACCCGGTCGGGAGGTTCGACGTGGCAGAGCCTTCAGAAACGCTCGGGCAGCGTGGAAACGGATTTTCTGAACGGCGAGATCGTTCTGCTGGGACGGCTTTGCGGTGTGCCGACTCCGGTGAACGCCATGCTCCAGCGCCTGTCGCAGCAAGCTGCACGGGAGATACGCCCTCCGAGCAGCCTGACCGCGGCGCAACTGGAGTCGCTCGTCGGCTCCGGGTAGTTCGTCAGGTCTTGGAAAGGATCCACTCGAGCAGGCCGGGCTGGCCCGCCGCAGTCGGGTCGTTCAGCCAGTCCGGTGGGGTCAACCACACAAAGGCAAGAATCGCGATCACCCACAGGTCGTAGGGGATGGTCGTCCGTTCGTCGCGCCAGAAGAACGCTCGCGCGAACGCTCCCGACGGCATCGGCTTGTTGTTCAATGCCAGGTAGGTGTAATGGATTCTGTTGGCCACCGACAGGATCGAGAGCACGAGGATCACCCACAGGATCCCGGCCATCCTGTTCGTGAACGCGCCAATCATGAAGAGCACGATGCGCTCGGGCCGTTCCATGAATCCGACTTTGCACTTCTCGATCAGGCACTCGGCGCGGGCGCGGGCGTAGCTCGTCATGATGGCGAAGATCAACGTCAGCGTCGTGATGAGGACGTAGTCGGTTCGCCCGATTCTGGCGTAGAGCCAGATGAGACCCGTGAACAGCGCCAGATCGGAGAAACGGTCGAGCGTCGAGTCCCAGAACGCGCCGAACTCCGATTGCTGCCCGGTGATGTAGGCCACCTTGCCGTCGATGAAATCGAAGATGTTGGCGCAGATCATGATGACGCCAGCAAGGACGAAGCGGTTGTGCGCCAGCGCGACCCCGGCGGCGCAGTTGATCAGCACGCCGATCAATGTGAGGGTGTTCGGCGAGATGCCGAGCGCCACGCTCGCCTTGATGATGGCGCGGAGCGGGAACATGCAGATTTTCCCGATCGTGCCGGTAAAAGTCATCGAGTGTGCTGGATTATAATGACAGGTTCGACGAGTGGCCGCAGAGCGCGCCATAGTAGCTTATGCCCGTCCAGAATCTCAAGGCCCAGATCGCCAACCTGCCCGAGCAGCCAGGTGTCTATCTGTTTGCCAATGACGCGGGCGAGACGATCTACATCGGCAAGGCGCGGTCCTTGCGCGACCGGGTTCGAAGCTATCTGGGCGCGCGGGGTACGCATCCGAAGACCGACGCGCTGCTCGATGAGGCCGCCGGGCTCGACGTCATCATCACCGATTCCGTCGTGGAGGCGCTCGCGCTCGAAAACCATCTCGTGAAGGAACGTGCGCCACGCTACAACGTGCGGCTGCGCGACGACAAGAACTATCCCTACCTCCAACTGACCACGAACGAGCCGTTTCCGCGGGTGCTCGTCGCCCGCCGGGTCGAGCGCGACGGCACGTTCTACGCCGGGCCGTTCATGCCCGCGTCCCTCGCGCGCCGCACGATGGGCTTGACGCACCGCCTGTTCGGCATCCGATCGTGCAATGAGGTCATTACCGGCATCCGCGATCGACCGTGCCTCGAGTACGACATCAAGCGGTGCATCGCGCCGTGCGTGGCAACGGTCTGCTCCAAGGAACGATATGACGAAGCCGTCGAGCGGACACAGCTGTTTTTCGAGGGCAAGAACGAGGAGTTGATCGAGCGGTTGACCGAATCGATGAGGGCCGCCGCCGAGGCCGAGCGGTTCGAGGAGGCGGCGCACCTGCGCGATGCCTCCCGGACCGTGCAGACGCTGCGCGACCGTCAGCAGAAGATCGCGACCGCGAGGCTGGGGGATCGGGATGCGTTCGGGCTGCACATCGGCCCGGCTGGTGCGGTGATCCACGTGTTCGTGATGCGCGAAGGAAAAGTCCTGGAGCGCATCGCGCTTGCGGCCAACGAGGGTCTCTCCGGTTCGGCTGCGGAGATTCTGCAGGCGTCTGTCGAGCAGTTCTACGAGAGCCGGCCTGCTCCGGCCGAAGTCCATCTTTCGAGCCCGGCCGAGGACGCCGATTTGCTCGAGGCGTGGCTGTCAGAGCGGGCTGACCGCACCGTTCAGGTGGTGGTCCCCAAGCGAGGCGAGAAGCGGGGCCTGGTCGATCTCGCCGTTCGAAATGCGCGGGTGGCCTATCAGGCGCGGCTCATCGACACGGGCCTGTCGAATTACGACGCCCTGGAGACGCTGCGCACCACGCTGCAGCTGACGGCGATACCGCGGCGCATCGAGTGTTTCGACATCTCGACGATCCAGGGGAGCGAGACGGTGGCGTCAATGGTCGTCTGCGAAGACGGAAAAATGCGGAAAGGCGACTATCGGAAGTACCGGATCTCGGCCGCGAATCATGCTGGATCTGACGACTTCGCCGCGATGCGCGAGGTGGTGCACCGGCGATACCGGAAGTTGCTCGAACAGGGCGGGCCGTTTCCGGACCTCGTCCTCATCGACGGCGGAAAGGGGCAGCTGACGGCCGCCTACGACGCCCTGCGCGAACTCGGGCTCGCCAATCTCGTGGCGGTCGGCATCGCCAAGAAGGAAGAGCTGATCTACCTGCGCGATCGCGACGATCCTGTCGCTTTTGGGGCTGACGATCCGGCGCTTCAGCTTGTGCAGAGGATTCGTGACGAAGCGCACCGTTTTGCCGTGACGTTTCACCGCACGGCGCGGAAGATGCGCGACCTCCGGTCCGAGCTCGACAGCGTTCCGGGGATCGGCCCGCGTCGCCGCCGCGCGCTGCTCATCGCGTTTGGCAGCCTCGCCGGCGTGCGCCGGGCGTCGCGCGAAGATCTGATGGCGGTGGTTGGCGCGAAAACGGCCGACGCGGTGTTGGGGTACTTCACCGGTAAGTGACGTGGGAGAACGTAGGAGAACGTGGGAGAGCGTGGGTGAAGTTCTCCCACGTTTTCCTCCGCACCCTACGTTCTCCCACGTTCTCCCACTGATATACTCCCTCCGTCTTGGCAGACCTCAACGTCACGACCCTGGTCATCGGGTTTCTCGTTCTGCTGTTTTCCCTCACGGTCCACGAAGCAGCGCACGCATGGACGGCGAGTCGTCTCGGCGACGACACAGCGCGCCGGCTGGGCCGCGTCTCGCTCAATCCGATCGTGCATATCGATCCGGTCGGCACGCTGCTGCTGCCGCTGATTGCGATGGCTTCGCAGTCCCCGTTCTTCATCGGTTGGGCGAAACCGACGCCTGTGAACGTCAGGAATCTCCGGAACCCGCGGCGTGACAACGTCCTGGTGACCGTAGCGGGGCCGTTGAGCAATCTTGGGCTGGCAGTCGTCGCCGCTGTTCTCTACCATAACGGCGTCACGGGCGCCGCTGGAGCCGTCGCCTTCGAGGCGATGAGCTTGAACGTGCTCCTCGCCGTCTTCAACATGCTCCCGATTCCGCCGCTCGACGGTGGACAGGTGTTGCTCGGGGTGCTGCCGCCGCGCCTGGCGTTGAGGTTTCGCGCCGTTCAACCCTACGGATTTCTCATCCTCATGGGGCTGATTGTGAGCGGCTTCTTGGGCTATCTCATCGCTCCGCCGTATTATTTTCTCCTCTCGTGGCTAAGCTGAACTCTCCCAAGCGCGTCGTCTCCGGCATGAGGCCGACAGGCCAGCTGCACCTGGGCCATCTGGTTGGCGCCCTCCACAACTGGGTGGCGTTGCAGGATCAGTACGACTGCTTCTATTTCGTGGCCGACTGGCACGCGCTCACAACGGATTTTGCCGATACGAGCCAGGTGACGCAGTACGCCTACGACAATGCGGTTGACTGGATTGCGGCAGGCCTCGACCCCGAGCGCAGCACGTTCTTTGTCCAGTCGATGGTGCCCGAGCACGCCGAGCTGGCGTTACTGCTTTCGATGGTGACGCCGGTCACTTGGCTGGAGCGTGTCCCGACCTACAAGGAGCAGCAGGAGACTCTCGGCGACAAAGATCTGTCGTCGATTGGGTTCCTCGGCTACCCGCTCCTGCAGACCGCCGACGTCGCGATTTATGACGCCAACTTTGTTCCTGTTGGCGAAGATCAGGTGGCCCACCTCGAGCTGTCGCGGGAGGTGACGCGGCGGTTCAACCGGTTCTACGGCGACGTGCTGGTCGAGCCACAGCCGCTGCTGACGAAGGTCGCCCGCCTGCCTGGGCTGGACGGCGGCAAGAAGATGAGCAAGAGCCTCGGCAACACGATTCTGCTATCGGACGATGCCGACAGCGTGAAGAAGAAAGTGCGGTCGATGTACACCGACCCCAAACGTGTCCGGCCGGACATTCCCGGTACGGTCGAAGGCAATCCGGTGTTCCTCTACCACGACGTGTTCAATCCGGACGTGGATGAGATCGAAGACCTGAAATCGCGCTATCGAGCCGGCAAGGTCGGCGACGTGGAAGTGAAGGACAAGCTCGCGAAGGCCCTGAACGCGACGCTCGACCCGATGCGAGAGCGCCGTAAGGAACTCGCTTCACGGCCGGAGCGGATTCGTGAGATCCTCGTCGAAGGTTCAAGGCGTGCCCGCACCGTCGCCGTCGACACGATGGCGCGCGTGCGAGACGCGATGAAGATCGTTTATAGATGAGCGAACTGCCCCCCTCTCCAGACTTCGAGTCGTCGCCGGACGCGTATTCCGTGAAGCTGGACAGCTTCGAGGGCCCTCTCGATCTGCTGATTCACCTCATTAAGAGGAACGAGGTGAATATCTACGACATTCCCATCGCGCTCATTACCAAGCAGTATCTCGAGTACGTCGAGATGATGAAGGATCTGAATCTCGACATCGTCGGTGAGTTCCTGGTCATGGCGGCGACGTTGATCCACATCAAGTCGAAGATGCTCTTGCCCAGGCCCGACCCGGCCCAAGACGACATGCTGGAGGAGGACCCGCGCGAGGCGCTCGTCCGCCGGTTGCTCGAGCACCAGAAGTTCAAGGCGGCGGCCGAGCTGCTGCACGAACGGGCCGTGCTGCGGGGCGCACAGTGGATTCGGCCGGACGGCCGTGTCGCGGAAATCGCCGGCAAGGACTACGCCTACGAGCCCGAGATCGAGGTCGATCTCTTCAGCCTGCTTGCGGCGTTCCGCGGGGTGCTCGAGCGCGCCAAGCAGCGGCCAAAAATGCTGCTGCCTCCCGAGGAGGTGCCGGTCGAAAGGCGGATTGAGCAGCTGCTGGCAATGTTGTCAGAGACCGACGCATGCGGGTTCGAGGATTTGTTCCAGAACGACGTTTCGCGCACGGGCATGATCGTGACATTTCTGGCCCTCTTGGAGATGATTCGTCTTAAGCTGATCCGCGTGTTCCAGACGGCGGCATTCGGTCCCATCCGGGTCTACAAGAGGACGCGCCCGGCCGACGCGCCTCAGCCGATTGGCGACCCCGCCGCCTCCAAGACCAACGACTAACGACCAACGACCAACGACTACAAGATGTCTGACGACGATCTGAAACCCATCATCGAAGCGCTGATCTTCGCGTCGCCCGATCCGCTGACGCCCAAGATGCTGTTCAAGCTGCTCGAGACCGAGCCGAAGGAGGACGTCGAGTCGGCGCTCGAGTCGCTGAAGCGCGACTACGATCGCGTCGGCGGACTGCAGCTTGTCGAAGTCGCCGGTGGGTACCAGATTGTCACGCGGCCCGAGCTTCACGAGTGGGTCCGGCGGCTGTTCCACGAGCGCACGTCCCAGCGCCTGTCTGTGCAGGCACTCGAGACACTGGCGGTGATTGCCTACAAGCAGCCGATTACCGGCCCGGAAATTACCGAGATTCGCGGCGTGAACACCGCTGGCGTGCTGAGCACGCTCATCGAGCGGCAACTGATCAAGATCGTGGGCCGCAAACCCGTCGTGGGGCGCCCCTTCATGTAGTCCACGACGCGTGAGTTCCTGATCCGGTTCGGGCTTCGCGACCTGACCGATCTGCCGAAGATCGAAGAGATGGCCGAAGCGCTTGGGTTTGAAGTGCCGGCAGGCCTGGCTCAACCGTCATCGCCTTTGCAGCCGCTGCTGGATCTCGAGGGCGGTGTGCCCCCCGGAGACGACGAACCGATGTCACCCGATGTCCCGCCGGGGGAGAAAATTCACTAGCTATTGGAGATTGGGTGATAGGTGATTGGGCGATAGGAACAATCACCCAATCCCTATCACTCAATCACCTATCACCCACTCTCCAATGAACATCCGTTTACAGAAGATCATTTCGACGGCCGGCGTTGCCTCGCGCCGCGCGGCCGAAAAGCTCATTGTGGACGGCCGCGTCTCGGTGAATGGCCAGGTCGTTCGCGAGCTCGGATCGAAGGCCGATCCCGAGATTGATGAGATCCGCGTCGATGATCGGCGAATCAAGAAGGCGCAGCGCCTGCGCTACTTCCTCCTCAACAAGCCCCGGGGATACGTGACGACGCGATCGGATCCCGAAAAGCGGAGGACGGTGCTGGATCTCTTGAAAGGCGTGCGTGAGTATGTGTATCCCGTTGGCCGGCTCGACTACGACTCCGAAGGCCTCCTCATCCTGACCAACGATGGCGAGCTCGCCGCGACGCTGACGCACCCCAGGCATGAAGTCGAGCGCGTCTACGAAGCGCAGGTGCTGGGGATTCCCGACGGACATGACATCGAACGACTGTCCCGCGGGATCGTGATCGAGGGCCGGCGGACGAGCCCCGCCGCGATCGAGTTATTGGGAGACCGGCGGAGGCAGGGCGACACGTCGACGCTGCGGGTGACGATTCACGAAGGCCGTACGCGACAAGTGCGGAAGATGTGCGATGCCATCGGGCATCCGGTCCGTGCGCTCCGACGTGTGAGGATTGGCCCCCTGGCCGACAGGAACCTGAGGCTCGGAGCCTACCGCGAGCTGACGGCGGAGGAAGTTCAACGACTGAAGCGATCCGCCAGGAAAACGGCCCAGAGAACTACTTCAAAAGAGGCCTGACGAGCCGCGTCCAGATCTTGTAGCCTTCCGGCGTCATGTGCTGGCCGTCGGACACGAAGAGCTCCGGCTTTGGCTTGCCGTCGGTGCCGAGCATGTCGCGGCTGACGTCGAGATAGACACAGTTGCTGTGGCTTTGGCAGTAGGTCCGAATCAGGGCGTTCGCCTCGAGGAACTTGTCGTTCAAGTGCCAGCGGACGGGCGTCGGCTTGAGTCCGATCGCGATGATACGCGTGCCCGGCAGCGCCGAATGCACGGTCTGGTAGAACTTGATGAAACCGGCGCCCACGGTCTCGGGCGTCGTTCCCCGCGCGATGTCATTTTCCCCCGGATATAGAACGACCATCCGTGGGGCGTACGGCACGACGACGCGCCCCGCATATTTCGCGCTGTCCGCCATCTCCGATCCGCCGAATCCCCGGTTGATGGCGTCCTTCATGTCGGGGAACGACTCGGCGAGATTCCAGCGGACGATGCTCGACGCGCCGATGAAGACGATGCCGCGCGTCGGGGGAGGGGCGAGTTTGTCCTGCTCCTCGAATTTGTGAATCGCGGGCTCCCAGCGGTCCGGCTCTTGCGGCGCTTGCAGAGCCGGAGGCTGTTGTGCGCCGAGCGCGGCCGATGACAGGCAGATGAGTGCGAGGAGCAACGCGCGTCGAAGTTTCATGCGCTCGTTTTACGCTGATGCCGGCGCGCGGTCAACGATTTCCTTGCATGCTACATTACCGGTTTATGCGCGGCCTCATCATTGCCATCGACGGTCCGTCCGGTGCCGGAAAGGGAACGGTCGCGCGCGCGGTGGCGCAGCGATTGGGCTACCGCCATCTGGACACCGGCGCAATGTATCGTGCGGTCGCGTGGAAAGCCCTGCAGGATGGTCTGGACCTGGCTGACGAAGCCGCCGTTGCGGTGGTGGCTGAACGCGCTGCGCTCGAGATTGGGCCAGGCCGCGTACAGATTGACGGTACGGATGTGACCGCCGCGATTCGGACGCCGCAAATCGATCGCGCGGCGGCGGCCGCCGCGCGGCTTCCACGCGTGCGCGCCGCACTCGTGAAACGCCAGCGGCAGGCGGGCGAGCAGGGAAGCATCGTCATGGAAGGGCGCGATATCGGCACCGTGGTGTTTCCCGATGCGGATGTGAAGATCTACCTCGATGCGTCGTCGGAAGAGCGCGCGCGCCGGCGCGCCGCGGATCCGTCGCACGGTGTCGGCCGTCACGCCGCGCTTGCCGACGTGGAGAGCGAGCTGAAGGCCAGAGACTACTCGGACTCCACTCGTGCAACATCACCGCTTGCCGAGGCGAAAGACGCCGTGCACCTCGACACGACCGGGCTGTCGATCGAGCAGACGGTGGGGGCGGTGATGGAGATAGTGGGGGAGAAACTTGAAGGTGGAAAGTAGAAACCTTCCACTTACTTTCCACCTTCGACCTTCCACTTTCCACCTACAGCGAAGTAACCGTCACTGTTTCTTGTTGCGGTCGCGGTAATCGTCCGCAGAAGCCGGATCGTATTCCCACCGGTGCCGATCCCGCTCTTCGATCTTTTCCGATCCCTTCAGCTCTTCGGCGTCCTCGTACTCGACACCCAGGGCGCGGCCGATCTCCTCGACGACATCCTGATCCGGCGACGGCATGTCACCGCCCGGGGCTTCCTCGCCGCCCGAGTAGGGGTCGTTCCAGTCAAGGTCGAGATCACCGCGTGGCAGTCTCGGGTCGTCAGGTGAGTGCTGGCGGGCGCGCTGGTGGTACTTCTCGTGTCCTGACTCAGCCGACGAGGCCTTTGGCGAGTAGCCGAGCGTCGACGGCGCGGAGGGTACCACGATCTCCTCGTTGGCCAGCAGTTGGCGCCGCGGCCGCGACAGGGCTGCGGGCTTTGGCCGCGTCCTCTTGGCGGAGGCGGCGGGCTTACGCGCAGCCGAGGTTCGCCGCCGGGCGCGCCGGGCGACGGTCTTCTTTGCCGTCATCCGCGCCGTTTTCCTCGCGGTCTTCTTCGCCGGCCTCTTCTTTGCCTTCTTTGCGGCTTTGGCTCGGCGTGGTTTCGGCTTCCGCGAGCGGGCGTTGCGCTTGGCCATATCGGGTCCTTTCTGCCTCTCCAGATACGAGCTTCAATCCCCGCGCTAACCTTGACAGTCTACCTATAAACTACCTACACTCTAATGCTTATCTCAATTTTCCCACTTGAATTTAATGTCGAGGAGGACGTGTAAGGCATGGTGAACGTGGACGACGAGCGCACTCAGAAATCAGCGATCCCGGAGGGCGCCGGCGCAGCGCCACGCGCGGGCGCGAAAGCCGCGCGGGGGAGTGTCATCACCCCGTTCAAAGACGAGGATGTGGACCCCCAGGAGTTTTCGCGGATGCTCGACATCTACGATAACAGCTTCCGCAACATTGCGGAAGGCGAGGTGATGAAGGGCACCGTCCTCAAGGTCACCCCTTCTGAAGTCATCGTCGACATCGGCTACAAGTCGGAAGGCATCATCGGTGTCGACGAGTTCCTCGACGAGCGCGGTGAAGTCACCGTTCAGGCTGGCGATACGGTAGACGTGCTCCTCGAACGCACCGAAGACCGCGACGGCTATGTCGTCCTCTCGCGCGAAAAAGCCGAGAAGATGAAGATTTGGGACGAGGTCGAGAAGGCCTACGCCGAGCGCAAGGTCGTCATCGGCCGTGTCATTGAGCGCATCAAGGGCGGGCTTGCCGTGGACATCGGTGTCCGCGCGTTCCTTCCAGGATCGCAGATCGACGTGCGCCCCGTTCGAAATCTCGATGCGCTGCGCGGCCAGGAACTGCGGATGCGCGTCATCAAAGTGAACAAGAAGCGCGGCAACATCGTGCTCTCGCGCAAGGTACTGCTGGAAGAAGAGAACGCGGAGAAGAAGAAGCACACCCTGCACACGCTCGCCGAAGGCAAGGTGCTCAAGGGCACCGTCAAGAACATCACCGACTACGGCGCGTTCATCGACCTCGGCGGCATCGACGGGCTGCTCCACATCACCGACATGTCGTGGGGACGCGTGGGACATCCGTCGGAGCTGTTCAAGGTGAACGACGAGATCGACGTGATTGTGCTCAAGTACGATCCGGCGACCGAGCGCGTGTCGCTCGGCCACAAGCAGCTGGTGAACGATCCCTGGTCCAACGTGTCGGATCGCTATCCGGTTGGCGCGCGGATGTCGGGCAAGGTCGTCAGCCTCACCGACTACGGCGCGTTCATCGAGCTCGAGCCGGGCGTCGAAGGGCTCATCCATGTGTCCGAAATGTCGTGGAGCAAGCGCGTCAAGCACCCGTCGAAGATTCTGAACGTCGGCGACAGCGTCGACGCGATGGTGCTCGGCGTGGATGCCACCGCCCGCCGGATTTCGCTCGGCCTGAAGCAGGTCGAGACCAACCCGTGGCACGAGCTCGCCGAAAAATACCCGGTGGGTTCCAAGATCGTCGGCAAAGTGCGCAACCTCACCGAGTTCGGTGCGTTTGTCGAGGTCGAAGACGATATCGACGGGCTGATTCACATCTCCGACATGTCGTGGAGCAAGCGGATCAAGCATCCGTCCGAAGTGCTGAAGAAGGGCGACAGGGTCGAAGCCATGGTGCTCAACATCGACGCCGAGAATCAGCGGCTGTCGCTCGGGTTGAAGCAGCTGGCGACCGACATCTGGGATGACTTCTTCTCGCGTCATCAGGTGGGGCAGACGATTGAAGGCAAGGTCGTCCGCGTGACCAACTTCGGCGCGTTCGTCGAACTGGACGAGGGCATCGAAGGCCTCATTCACGTCTCAGAGCTTGACGATCAGAAGCCGACCGACAAGATCGAGCTGACCGTCGGTGAAAATTATCCGATGAAGATCATCAAGCTGGTGCCGTCGGAGCGGAAGATCGGGCTCAGCATCCGCGCCCTGAAGTCGGACGAGTTCCGTTCCGACTGGGAAGAGTACTCGGAGAAATCCGGCACCGGTGAAGCGACGCTCGGCGATCACTTCAAAGCCAAGGCGTAGGGAAAACCATGGACGAACCTGAAGTTCCGGCGGCTCTCGGCGGGAGCATGACGAAAGCCGAACTCGTGGAGGAGGTGTCCCGGGTGTCGGACCTCACCAAGAAGCACTCCGAGGTGATCGTCGATACGGTGTTCCGGAGCATCATCACCGCGCTCCATCGCGGCGAGAAGATCGAGCTTCGCGGTTTCGGCAGCTTCAGGCTCCGCAGGCGCGAGCCCCGCAAGGGCCGCAATCCGAAGACGGGCGACAAGGTGGACGTGCCGCCAAAGAAGGTGCCGTACTTCAAGCCCGGCAAAGAGCTGAAGGAACTCATCAATCAGGACCCCGGTACTACTTCGCAGTAGGTGGAAGGTGGAAGGTGGAAAGTCGAAGGTAAGTGCTCGCAACTTCCTACCCACCTTCCTACCCACCTTCCACCTTCCACCTTCAACTTTCCACCTTCACAAGTACACCCTATGGACCGCCTCTGGGCTCCCTGGCGCCTGGCCTACGTGACCGCTGCTCCCGCTCCTTCCACTGATTGCATTTTCTGCGACGCGCTCACGAGCGCAGACGCGGAGCTGACGGTGTTCCGGGCGCGTCATGCCTTCGTCATCCTGAATCTCTACCCTTACAACAACGGTCACCTCATGGTGGTGCCCAACCGCCATCTGAATACACTTGCCCTGCTGACGCCGGACGAGCAGCAGGAGTTGATGTCGCTGACGCGCTTATCAGAAATGGCGCTCTCCGAAGCCTATCGGCCCCAGGGGTTGAACGTGGGCATCAACCTCGGCAGGGCCGCGGGAGCCGGCATCGAGAATCATCTCCATATCCATGTCGTACCGCGATGGCAGGGCGACACCAACTTCATGACGGCGGTGGGAGAGACGCGCGTGCTGCCTGAAGATCTGCGCCAGACGGCCTCGAACCTCCGGCCGGTTTTCGAGCGCCTCGCCCGGTCGGGTGCGTAGGCGCGTGGGTGCGTCGGTGCGCAGAATACTGATTGCGACGGCGGCGGCGTGCGCGATGACGGTCCTGATTGCGCAGGACCGGCCGGAAAAGAAGCGGAACATCATCATCTTTGTGGCCGACGGCTTGCGCCACGGGTCGGTCAATCCCACCGATACGCCGGCGTTCTGGAGAGTGCGCAACGAGGGCGTGCACTTCACAAACAGCCACTCGATGTTTCCGACGCTCACGATGCCGAATGCGGCCGCCATTGCGACCGGACACTACCCGGGCGATACCGGACAGTTCGGCAACCGCGTGTTTACCGGGTTCGCGATCTTCGATACCGGCAATTTCGGATTGCCGCCCGGCTCGATGGTGCCCGACGTCGAGGACGTCGAAGTGCTTGGCGACATTGACGATCACATGGGAGGCAACTACCTGCGGGAAGCGTCGCTGCTTGCCTACGCGAGGTCGTACGGATACAACACGGCCGCGCTCGGCAAGATCGGTCCTTCGGCAATGCAGGATGTGACCGAGCTTGCGCCTGTCAGAGGCGCATTTCGAGCGCCCACGACCATCATCCTCGACAGCGAATCCGGCCTCAACACGTCAGTTCCGTTGACGGACGACACCGTTGCGATATTGAAGGCCGCGGGATTGAGCCCTGCGCCCCCGCGCCGCAACCAGCCGGCCGGCACGAATACGACGCCCGGTGTGAAGGAAGCCAATGTCGTGCACTATCAATGGTTCGTCGATGCGATCACGAAGGCGATTCTGCCAAAGTTCGCGGCGAGCGACGAACCGTTCGCGCTGGTTTACTGGTCCGGCGATCCCGACCAGACGCAGCACGCGCAGGGAGACAGCCTGAACACTCTGGTGCCGGGCGTGAACGGGCCGACTTCGAAGGCCGGCGTGCGGAATGCCGATCACGGGCTGGGGCAGATTCTCGCGTACCTCGACAGCCATCCCGATCTTCGTGACAACACGAACGTGTTCGTGACGGCCGATCACGGCTTCTCGACCGTCAGCCGGCGGGACATCGACGCCGCCGGCCGGGCGACGCAGAGCTACTCCACGAGGTTCATCTACAAGGACGAGGCGGGACGCCAGGAAGTGAACACCGGGTTCCTGCCGTCGGGATTCCTTGCGATCGATCTCGGGCACGAACTGAACCTTCCGCTCTTTGATCCCGAGTCCCAGGTCGCCGATTCAGCCGGCGCCCGGCGCTACGCTCCGGTCGATCCGGCGGCGCCTCAGCAGACGGCGCTGGTTCGGCAGCGTCCCGCGAACACGAACGGCCTCCTCGGAGGCACCGGACGCATCGGCCGCCCCACCGATGCGAAGGTCGTGGTCGCGGGCCACTTGATCTATGTGCCGGACTACGACCGCAGCATGGTGCAGAGGATTGTGCGGATTCTTTCGGCGCAGGACTATGTCGGTGGTATTTTCGTGAACGACCGGTTCGGGCAGATTGCCGGAGCGCTGCCCATGAGCGCGATCGGGCTCGTCGGCGGCGCCACGCTCGTCAAACCGGCCATCGTCGTGAACTTCAAGAGCTTCGCGACCGATCCCGCGGACCGGCTTATGACTGGAGTGATCGTGGGTGGCACGCAGCAGCACGGCCAGGGCAGCCACGGTCCGTTGAGCCGGGCAAACAGCTTCAACAACATGGCGGCGATTGGCCCGGATTTCAAGAAGCGCTTTTCGGATCCTGCTCCGATGGGTAACGCCGACATTCAGCCGACACTCGCCGCAGTGCTGCGCTTCAAGATACCCAGCCTGGGCAGCCTTCAGGGGCGGGTGTTGACCGAGGTGTTGGCTGGGCGGCCAGACCACGTTGCATTCGAGAAGAAAGTGATGCGTTCGCGACCGTCGTCCACGGGCATCTCGACGGTGCTCATGTACCAGCAGGTCGGGAAGCGGCTGTATTTCGACGAGGCCTGCTTCACCACGGCGAGAACGTGCAGTCGATGAGCGCCACGCTGACCTTGCGAGTTACGGGAATGACGTTCAGACCTAGCCCAGAATCTGTTTCGCAATCGTCTGCAGCTGCAGATTCGACGCGCCCTCGTAGATTTGGCCAATCTTCGCGTCGCGGTAAAGCTTCTCCACGGGATAGTCCTTCACGTATCCGTAGCCGCCGAAGAGCTGGACGGCCAGCGAGCTGACGTGCTCCGCCATGTCGGCGGCGAACAGTTTGCACATTGCAGCGGGCATCAGGAACGGCTCTCGCGCATCTCTGAGCCTGGCGGCGTGATACACCATCAGGCGCGCCGCTTCGAGCTCGGTGGCCGCACGCGCAATCTGAAACTGCACGCCTTGAAAATCAGCGATAGCCTTGCCGAACTGCCTGCGGTCTTTCGTGTACGCGATCGCATGATTCAACGCGCCCTGCGCGAGCCCGACCATTTGTGCGCCGATGCCGATACGTCCCTCATTGAGCGTCTCGATGGCGACCTTGTAGCCCTTGCCGGCCTCGCCGAGCATATTTGCGCGCGGCACAAGACAGTCGTCGAAGAGGAGCTCGCACGTGCTGCTTGCCCGGATGCCGAGCTTGTCTTCCTTCTTGCCGACCGAAAAGCCCGCGGCGCCGCGTTCGACGACAAACGCGGTGATACCCCGATAGCCAGCCGCCGGGTCGATCGTCGCAAAGACGATGAAAACGTCCGCTTCGTTGGCATTGGTGATCCACAGCTTGCGGCCGGTCAGCCGAAAGTCGTCTCCTGAGGCGACCGCTCGCGTGGTCAGCGCAAAGGCATCGCTGCCCGAGCCAGCTTCCGACAGGGCGTATGCCCCGACCGTCCCGGTCGCAAGTTTGGGCAGAAACCGCTGTTTCTGGTCGTCGGTTCCCCAGCGCAATACGGCATTCACGACGAGGGTGTTCTGCACGTCGACCAGCACGCCGACCGACGGATCGACTGATGAGAGGGCTTCAACGGCCAGGACGGCGTGAAAGAATGTGGCGCCGGCGCCGCCGTGCGCCTCGGGAATCTCGATTGCCATGATGCCCAACTCGAACAATTTGTCGATGAGCGGCCGCGGCATCTTGGCGAGCTCGTCCATCTCGCGGACGTGGGGCCTAATCTCGCGGGCGGCGAATTCGAGGACGCTGTCCCGGAAGAGCGCCTCGTCTTCTGTCACATTTGACACAGCGCGGGAATGTTATCATTCGGATAGGTATGAAGAGGTATCTTGGGTGGGTCGTGCTGGCCTCGCTTTGCGCGGCGCCGCTGGCACTCGGGCTGCACGCGCAGCAGACGCCAACGCAGACGCCCCCTCCGGACCCCGCCGAGCAGGCCCCGCCGGTCCCAGTCTTCCGCACCGACATCAACTTCGTCCGCGTCGACGTGATCGTGTCGAGCAAGCAGGGCGATGTCATTACGGATCTCCGCCAGCAGGACTTCGAGGTGACTGAAGACGGCAAGCCGCAGGCGATCCAGACCTTCAAGCTGATCAACATCAAGGACACGTCCCAGAACACGGTTGTCGAGCCACCGCGTCCGATTCGCGATGCCATCCAGGAGCAGGCGGAAGCCCAGCGCGAGGACACGCGGCTATTCGGCATCTTTCTCGATGATTACCACGTCCGTCTCGAGAACAGCATGCGATCGCGGGAGTCGATCGCGACGTTCATTGAAAATCAGCTGTCGCCCAGCGACATGATGGCGATCATGTATCCGCTCACGCCGTTGACCGATGTGATGTTGACGCACAACATCAAGAGCGTCGCCGGCGCCGTTCGCGAGTTTGTCGGCCGCAAGTACGACTACACGGCGCGCAATATTTTTGAAGAGCGCTACGTGAACTACGTGTCGACGATGGAGGCGGAGCGGATTCGTAATCAGGTCACCATGTCCGCGCTGAAGGGCTTCATCATCAAGATGGGCGGCCTTCGTGATGGGCGGAAGTCGCTCATTCTCGTCAGCGAGGGCTTTACCAGCTCGATGCCGCAGCAGGCGCAGGATCCGATCGCGGCGCAGCCAGGCATGCCGGGCCCCACAGGGGGAGGCGGAATCGTCCGCGCACCGGACCCGATGCCGGGCACGAATCCCGGTCTCCAAGCGCGGCAGGAGTCGATCGAGTTTTTCGAGCAGGCGAGCTTGTGGAGCGATCTGAAGTGGGTGACCGACACGGCGAATCGCTACAACACGACCATCTACACCGTGGATCCGCGGGGCCTTGCCGCATTCGAGTTCGACCTGAGCCGCTCCAACGTCAGCATGACGAAGGATGCGAAGATTCTCCAGAACACCCAGGACACGATGCGGATTCTCGCCGAGGAAACCGACGGCCGCGCCATCGTCAATCAGAACGATCTCGACAAAGGGCTGAAGCAGATCGTGAAGGACTCGAGCGCGTACTATCTGCTTGGCTACACCTCCACGCTCGCGAAGCCGGACGGAAGATTTCACAAGATTGACGTGAAGGTGAAACGGCCAGGACTGCAGGTGCGCTCGCGAAGGGGTTACCTCGCGTTTACGCCGGATGAGGCGACGCGTGCGCTGTCGCCGCCGAAGCCTGGGCCACCGAAGGCCATCACCGAAGCGCTGGGCGCGCTCTCGGTGCCGGTGCGGCGCAGTGTGATCCGCACATGGGTGGGAATGTCGCCCGGCGCCAACGGGAAGACGAAGGTCACGTTTCTCTGGGAGCCGGTTCCCCAGCGTCCCGGTGTTCGAGCGGAAGTGCCGGCGGGTGTCTCGCTCGTGGCCGGCAGCGCCAATTCAGATCTGTTCTACCGCGGCCGATCTGTGGCGCCAATGGGCACAGCGGCGGGTACGCCGCCAACGCGAGTCGAATTCGAGGTGCCGCCGGGGCCGGTCGATCTGGAAATTGCCGTCGAGGACCCGGGCAAACAGCTGATCGACCGCGAGACGAGGAAGATCATCGTGCCGAGCCTGGGGGTCGGTCTTACGATGAGCACGCCTCAGGTGTTTCGCGCGCGCACCGTTCGGGAGTTTCAGGCGCTGGCTGTCGATCAAGCGGCGGTACCGTTGGCCGACCGCGAGTTCCGCCGCACCGACCGCCTGCTGTTGCGCGCCGCGGCCCAAAGCCCTGCAGTCGAAGCGCCGACGATTTCCGCCCGTCTGCTGAACCGGGATGGCGGCGAGATGATGCCACTGCCCGCTACACCGGCCGGCTTCGGCGACTTGATAAATATCGATGTGCCCCTTGCAGCGTTCTCGACGGGTGACTACCTGATCGAGATCAATGCGAGCGACGGCACGGACCGCGCGACGACCCTCGTGGCATTCAGGATTACTCCGTGACGAAAGCGCCGGCGGCCCGCTGGAAACAGTTGGTGGTCGCGGGCATTGTGCTGACTTGCGCGGCGGTGACTCAGGCGCAATACGGCCGGTACTTCCGCGAAGGCTCGATCGCTCCCCGATTCGCTCCCGCCGATTTTCCCGATCGCGATTTCTTTGTGTGCCGCCTCATGTATACGCGCGTGCGCTACGAAGAAATGGGTCTGGGATGGATCACCGACTATCCGTACGCCGAACGCAACCTGATGACGCGGATCTCCGAGCTGACCAAAACGCGTATCAGCCACGACGGCGAAGGTCAGGATCCGAATACGTGGGTGGTCCGGGCCACCGACCCTCAGTTGTTTCACTGTCCCTATCTCGTGTCGTCCGATGTCGGCACGCTGGGGCTGACGCCTGTCGAGGCCGCCCGCTTGCACGACTATCTTTTGAAGGGCGGATTCTGGTGGGTGGACGATTTTTGGGGCACGGAGGCGTGGGCACAGTGGCAGAGCCAGATCTCGATGGTGTTACCGCCCGGCGAGTATCCCATTCGCGATGTGCCGCTCGACGACCCGCTGCTGCGAAGCCTCTACACGGTGAAAGAGGTGCCGCAGATTACCAACATCACATTCTGGCGCCGTTCCGAAGGTGCGACGACGTCCGAGCGCGGTCTGGATAGTGAGGAAGCGCACCTGCGCGCAATCCGCGACAAGAAGGGGCGCATCATGGTGCTGATGACGCACAACACGGATGTCGCCGATTCGTGGGAGCGCGAAGGCGAGGATCCAGGCTTCTTCTATCAGTTCTCACCGAAAGGATACGCGCTGGGGATCGACGTGCTGCTGCATGCAATGACACACTAGGTGTACCTCTAAGTAAAAGTTTGAAATCTATAATCTAAAAAGTAAGACGATGGACGATGGACGATCGACGATCGACGGTCCGTGATGTACAATGTCGCTACCGCCTCTGCATCACCACCGAGGCGCGTGAAAGGCCGCCAAGCCATTGCCCCAGGAGGCGCTGCACCATGTGCAACAGCCGGAAGGGCCAGCGGATTCGGCAGCGGCCGGGAGGTGCTCAATATATGGCCAAATCTACGGTGAGTAGCCGGTAGATTCGAGGGCCCGGGTGGGGCAAGGTACCCACCCGGGCACCACGATACGCGCCCAACTCCCTCTCAGACAATCTCAGGCCGGCCGATCGAGCGCCTTTACACGCGCGATTCGATATCCGGCTTCGACTACGAACACGATCTGAACGATCCCGGCAAATATCCCTACACGCGCGGGATTCATCCCACAGGCTATCGCGGCAAGCTTTGGACGATGCGGCAGTTCGCGGGATTTGGTACGCCTGAAGATACGAATCGCCGGTATCGAGAGCTGCTGACTGCGGGCGCGACGGGGCTGAGCGTGGCGTTCGATCTGCCAACACTGATGGGGCGCGATCCCGATCACCCGCTGTCTTTGGGCGAAGTCGGCAAGTGCGGCGTCAATGTGACGTCGCTTGCCGATATGGAAATGCTGTTCGACGGCATCGCTGTTGGCGATATCACGACGTCGATGACGATCAATTCACCCGCGCCGATGATCTTTGCCATGTACCTTGTCGTGGCGGAGAAGCAGGGCGCCGATTGGCAGACGATCTCAGGAACAATTCAGAATGACATTCTGAAGGAGTTCATTGCGCAGAAGGAATATATCTATCCGCCGCGGCCGTCGATGCGTCTTGTCACCGATATCTTCGCGTTCTGCGAAGCACACGTGCCGCGATGGAACACGATTTCGGTCAGTGGATATCACATCCGTGAAGCCGGGGCGTCGGCGTTGCAGGAGCTCGCCTTCACGCTGCGAGACGGTGTCGAGTACGTGCAGGCCGGCGTCGAGGCGGGGCTCGACGTCGATCGCTTCGTGCCGAGGATGTCGTTCTTCTTCAACGCGCACAGCGATTTCTTCGAGGAACTGGCCAAATACCGGGCGGCGCGATCCCTGTGGGCCCGCGTCATGCGCGAGCGGTTCGGTGCAAAGGACGAGCGATCGTGGAAGCTCCGGTTCCATAGTCAGACCGCGGGTGTGTCTTTGACGGCACAGCAGCCGATGAACAACGTCATCCGTACGGCGCTGCAGGCCTTGTCGGCGGTGCTCGGCGGAACGAACTCTCTTCACACCAACTCGCTCGACGAGGCGCTGGCGCTGCCGACCGCGGAAGCCGCGACGCTGGCGCTTCGCACTCAGCAGATCCTGGCCTATGAAACTGGCGTGACCGGATCGATCGATCCGTTTGCGGGATCGTATTTTGTCGAGCGGCTGACGCGCGATCTCGAACAGGGGTCGGAGGAGTACTTCGCGACGATCGACAAGATGGGGGGCATGGTGGCCGCGATCGAACGAGGCTACCCGCAGCGCGAGATCGCAGAAAGCGCCTATCGTTTCCAACAGGACGTCGAGCGCGGGCGCCAGGTGATCGTCGGCGTGAATGATTTCGTGACTGATGACGCCGCGTCGGTGCCGATTCTCCAGATCGAGGAGGAGGCAGGCAGACGGCAGCTCGACAACATCGGCCGGCTTCGCCGCACGCGTCACAACGTCGCCGTCAGCCGCGCCCTGGCGAAGCTGAAGAAGGCGGCGACGACGAATGACAATACGATGCCGGCGCTGCTGGACGCGGTGCGAGCGTATGCGACGGTGGGGGAGATGTGCGATACGCTCCGGGAGGTCTGGGGCGAGTATCAGGAACAGGCTGTTATCTGACGCTGGATCTTGAAGATTGAAGATTGGAGCATTGAAACATCAAGAAATTGTCCCATGTTTCAATCTACAATCCTTCAATCTTCAATCTTCAATGTCAAAGTCCAGGTACAGAGTCGTCATCGCCAAGCCCGGCCTCGACGGCCACGATCGAGGGGCGAAGGTGATCGCGCGCGCGCTGCGCGATGCCGGCATGGAAGTCATCTACACCGGTCTCCGGCAAACCCCTGAGCAGATTGCCGCGGCGGCCTTGCAGGAAGACGCCGACGTCATCGGGCTCTCGATCCTCTCGGGGGCCCACAACTCCATATGCCCCAGGCTGATGGGACTGTTACGCGAAAAGGGGCTCCAGGACGTGCTCGTCATCCTCGGGGGGATCATCCCCGATGCCGATCTGCCCGGGTTGAAGGCGATGGGCGTGGCGGCCGTGTTCCGCCCTGGCACACGCATGCAGGAGATCATCGATTTCATCACCTCCAGTCTCGAGGCTAAGGCCTCCGGGCTCTCCAGCCGATAAATAGATCGCTTTGACCTTCGGCTCATGACGCACAAGCTCCTTCTCGCGGACGACAGTGTCACGATTCAGCGCGTTATCGAGCTCACGTTTGCCGACGAAGACGTCGAAGTGACGGCCGTAGGCGATGGGCAGCTCGCGATCGAGCGCCTGAATACCGATCGGTTCGACATCGTGCTGGCGGACGTGGACATGCCCAAGCACGACGGATATGAAGTGGCAGCGTATGTGAAAAGCCGGCCCAAGCTTGCCCACATTCCCGTGGTCCTGCTGACCGGCGCATTCGAGCCCATCGACCAGGCCCGCGCCCGCGCGGCGGGGTCGAGCGATGTGCTAGCAAAGCCTTTCGAGCCTCAAATGGTGATCAATCGAGTGAAGCAATTGCTCGGCAAGAAGACGGAAGACGGGCGCTACGATGCGCTTCCGGTGACGAACGAGGCTCCGGCGATGCTGCCGAAGCCGCCGGCTCCGGCCGCATCGCTCCACCCAGAGGTGGAGCTGGGTGGTTCGGCCGCTCCCGTATCGCTGGACGATTATTTCGATCAGCTGGATGCCGCATTCTCGAATCTCCAGACGTCGTCTTCGGCGTCGGACTCCAGCGCGACGAAGGACATCGACTGGCCTGTCATGGAACCAGCCGCTCCGGAACCGCCGCCGCCGCCGAAGGAGCTGCTGCTAACGATGCCAGCCGCGCCGGTTGTGCAGGTCGCTGCACCGCCGGTCGCGCGACCTGTCGCTGCTGCGCCGCCACCGCCGCCACCTCCACCTCCGGCGCCCGAGCCCGTTGCTCCGCCGGTGCAAGTGGATCTCGACCCCTGGGACGCCGTGACGGAAACTGTCGTGGCAAGCGCCCGGCCTGCGCCGCCACCGGCACCCGCACCCGCTCCACATCCGCCGGCGCCGCCACCGGTGATTGCAAAGCCCGCGGCGACTCCGGCCACGAATCCGTTCGCATCGCTTTCAGCGGCGAAGGCTGAGGTCGCGGCTGCGCGCGCCTCTGCGCCTGTCATCACCGAAGAAATCATTGAAGAGGTGGTTGCCCGCGTTCTTCAACGGATGAGCGATCGCGTCGTCCGCGAGACCGTCACGGAGATCGTGTCGCAGACGGCAGAGCGCCTGGTGCAGGAGGAAATTGAACGCATTCGGGCGAGTGGGGAGTAGTGCGTAGGAGAACGTGGGAGAACGTGGGAGAACGCGGGATAGCGTGGGTGAGGGTTACCCACGTTTTCCTACGCGCCCAGCGCTCTCTCACGTTGTCCCACCTAGCGTCCGCGGGTTAGACGAATCAGTCCGCTTAGAGGTGAGGCGACCTGCCTTACCTCTAGTTCAAACTTCCCGTAAGCGTCGTCGCCTAAGTAGCCAAGTCTCCTGGCCGCGTGCAAGCAATACCCGACCTCTGCAAGGGAAGACCACGACGTACTCAGAAACTGCAAACGCTCGCCGCGGTACTCCCTCGCAAATCCTTCAACGATGTTCGCCGGTACCGAGTACGCCGCGCGCCTGATTTGGCTGCCCAGTTCGAATCGCTCGTAGTTCGGGAACGACTGGCGCACCAGTTGGTGAACGTGAATATACAAGTCGTCGGCACGCTGCCACGCCACAAGGTTGTGATGCCTTAGCGGCATCCTTCGGCTTGTGCACATTGCGTGCCGGTACCCGCCCGACGCCACCCACGTTCTCCCACGTGCCCCACGCTCTCCCACGCAACCACGCTCTCCCACGCCACCCACGTTGTCCCACGTCGCCCACGTTTTCCCACGTATCCCCCATTGAAGTACCATTGTCCGCCCATGTCTCACGCCGACAAGTTCGTTGTACCCGATAAGCCTGCGCTCGAGGGACTCGAGACAAAATGGCAGCAGAAGTGGAGTGCCGACGGCACTTACACGTTCGACCGCTCGAAGAAACGCGACGAGGTGTACTCCATCGACACACCGCCGCCGACCGTCAGCGGCTCGCTGCACATCGGCCACGTGTTTTCCTATACGCACACCGATGTCATCGCGCGATTCCAGCGCATGCGGGGGCGGGAAGTCTTCTATCCCATGGGATGGGACGACAATGGCCTGCCGACCGAGCGGCGCGTCCAGAACTACTACGGCGTGCGCTGCGATCCGTCGTTGCCGTACGATGCCGCGTTTCAACCGCCGCCGCAAGCACCCAAGCAACCCATCTCGGTGTCGCGCCCGAACTTCGTCGAACTCTGCCTGCGCCTGACGCGGGAAGACGAGAAAGCGTTCGAGCACCTGTGGCGGTATCTAGGCCTTTCGGTCGATTGGGCGATGACGTACGCCACAATCGACAAACGATCGCAGCGCGTGGCGCAAGCCGGATTTCTCCGCCTGTTGAAGAAGAATCTCGCGTATCAACTCGAGGCGCCCACGCTGTGGGATGTGGACTTTCGCACGGCGGTTGCGCAGGCGGAACTCGAAGATCGCGAACGGGAAGGGGCGTATCACCGGCTGCGATTCGAGCGGGCCGACCCTGACTCTGGCGACGCCGTCGAGATCGAAACGACGCGTCCAGAGTTGCTGCCGGCGTGCGTGGCGCTCGTCGCCCATCCCAGTGATGAGCGGTACAAGGCGCTTTTCGGAAAGGATGTGCTGACGCCGCTCTTTCGCTCGCGCGTCCCCGTGCGCGCGCACGAGCTGGCCGATCCGGAGAAGGGCAGCGGCATCGCGATGATCTGCACGTTCGGCGATATCACCGACGTGACGTGGTGGCGTGAGCTGTCGTTGCCGGTTCGCGCGGTGATTCAGCCGAACGGCACGTTGAAGCCGATCACCTGGGGCGGGCAGGGATGGCAGTCGCAGGACGTCGCGGCCGCGCAGGTGTCATACAACGAACTCGCCGGACAATCGATCAACAAGGCCAGAACCCGTATCGTCGAGCTGCTGCGAGAGCAGGGATCGCTTGTCGGCGAGCCTCGCCCGATCGTGCACAACGTCAAGTTTTTCGAAAAAGGGGATCGCCCGCTCGAAATCATCACCAGCCGCCAGTGGTTCATCAAGACGATCGAATCCCGGTCCGCGCTGATTGAACGGGGCCGCCAGCTCCAGTGGCATCCGGAATACATGAAGGTGCGGTACGAGAATTGGGTGAACGGCTTGAACGGCGACTGGTGCATCAGCCGGCAGCGGTTCTTCGGTGTGCCCTTTCCGGTATGGTACCCAGTCGCGAAGGATGGGACGGTCGAGTATTCGCGCCCGATCGTGCCGGACGAGGCGCGATTGCCGATCGATCCATCGGTCGATGTGCCGGAAGGATTCACGTCGCAGCAGCGCGGTCAGCCCGGCGGATTCGCCGGCGACCCTGACATCATGGACACATGGGCGACCTCGTCAATGACGCCGCAGATCGCCGGCGGATGGTGCGAAGACCCGGATCTCCTGCAGCGCGTGTTTCCGATGGACCTTCGGCCGCAGGCGCACGACATCATTCGCACGTGGCTGTTTGCAACGGTCTTGCGAGCCCATCTCGAGCACGGCAGCCTGCCGTGGCACCACGCGGCGATCTCCGGATTCGTCACCGACCCCGATCGCAAGAAGATGTCGAAGTCGAAAGGGAACGTTGTAACGCCGTTTGCGCTGCTCGAAGAACACGGCTCGGACGGCGTGCGCTACTGGGCGGCCAGCGGGCGTCCAGGCGGCGATACGGTCTTCGATCCGGGACAGATGCGTGTAGGGCGGCGGCTCGCGATCAAGCTGCTGAACGCGTCGAGGTTCGTGCTTGCGAAGCCGGAACCGCTGGGGCCTGTCACCGAGCTCGCCGATCGGGGCATGCTGACCCGGTTGGCGGACGTGGTGGATGCGGCAACGGTGTCGCTGGAGGCGTACGACTACACGCCGGCGATGGAAAAGTCCGAAAGCTTCTTCTGGTTTTTCTGCGACGACTATCTCGAACTGGTGAAGGCGAGGCGTTACGGCGATCACGGAGAGCCTGCCGCGGCGTCGGCGAACAGCGCGATGCTGCTGGCGCTGTCGTCGCTGCTCCGGTTGTTCGCGCCGTTCCTGCCCTTCGTCACGGAGGAAATCTGGTCGTGGTGGAAAAGTGGTTCGGTGCACCGGGCGACATGGCCGACGGCGCAGGAACTGCTCGTGCCGATCGGCGGCGCGGACCCGCGAGCCGCCGACGCCCTGACGGAGGGATGCCGTGTGCTTGGCGAAGTGCGCAAGCGGAAGTCGGAGGAGAAGAAGCCGCTCCGCACGCCGGTTGTGTCGGCCACGATTCGCGCGCCGCAGCACAATCTCGATCTACTCGATCAGGTATGGACTGACGTCAGCGCGTCGGGTGTGTTTCAAGCCCTTCCCAGGAAGGAAGCGTCCGACGTCTTCGAGAGTGTCTACGTGCTCGGCGAGCCCGAAGCGAAACCGGGGCCTGCTGCGTGACCGCAGCGCCGTTTGCGCCGCTGGATCCTGAATCCTACCGCGATCTGGTGAGGCGCGCGCTCGAAGAAGATCTCGGGAGCGGCGACATCACGACCAATGCCCTGGTTTCCGAGAACGATCGGGCGGTTGGCGTCTTTCTCGCGAAGTCGAGGTGTGTGATCGCAGGCCTTGATGTGGCCTCCGAAGCGTTCAGGCAGATGGATCCCGGTGCACGGGCGGCCTGGCAGTTTCGCGATGGTGATGAGTGCCCCGAGGGCACAGTCCTTGGGCGGATTGAAGGCCAAGCGCGAGCCCTGCTCTCGGCCGAGCGTACGGCGCTGAACTTTCTGCAGCATCTCTGCGGCATCGCGACGCTCACGCGCCGTTTCGTGGTGGCCGCCGGCGGTGCGATCACCGTTCTGGACACCCGCAAGACTACGCCGACCTTCCGCCGGCTTGAGAAGTACGCCGTGCGGGCGGGAGGAGCGACCAATCACCGCATGGCACTCGATGACGGCGTGCTGATCAAGGACAACCACATCCGCGTCGCGGGCGGCATCCGCGCGGCCGTCACGCGGCTGCGCGCTCACGGCGCGAAGCCGGCCGTCGAGGTCGAAGTCGAAACACTCGAGCAGGCCGACGAAGCTCTCGACGCACAGGCTGAGATTCTGCTGCTCGACAACATGACTCTCGACGAGATTCGCGAGGCCGTGCGCCGGAGCCGCGGACGAGCAAGGACCGAAATCTCCGGTGGCGTTACCGAGGATCGCATTCCCGAGCTGGCCGCAACCGGCGCAGACTACGTTTCCAGCGGCGCCCTGACGCATTCTGCGCCTGCGGCCGACATCAGCTTTGAAATCGAACCGGCCTAATCCCCTTCGCGATAGGGCAGATGCACCGGCTGATGTGCAGCGCGAAATCCTGCGCGCAGCCGGCGGCCTCGACGTGTTTGGCCGGCGGATTCACTGGCTCGAAACCACGACTTCGACGAGCGACGTCGCCGCGTACCTGGCCGAGCTCGGCGTCGATGAAGGCACTGTCGTGGTGGCCGACGCTCAAACGGCGGGCAGGGGCCGGCATGGCCATGTGTGGTGCTCTCCGCCGGGTGCCGGGCTCTACCTGTCGATCGTGCTGAGGCCATCGGGCAACCTCCTCGGGCATGCCAATCCCGCTGCGCTTCTGACGCTCGCCAGCGGCGTAGCCATCGCCGAAAGCGTTCGCGCGAGCACCGGCCTGCCGGCTGAGATCAAGTGGCCGAACGACATCATGATTGGCCGGCGCAAGCTGGCCGGCATCCTCGCGGAGGCCACCGCGCAATCGGGCGTGCTTCAGCACGTCATCCTTGGCATCGGTCTGAATCTTCGGCAAGCCGCATTTCCTCCCGAGATCGCGAACCGGGCCACGTCCGTCGAGGCCGAAACGAACCGCGCCGCGGACCGTGCACAGATCTTCGTGCAGGTTCTCACGGCCGTCGCCGCCCGATACCGCGACCTGCAGGCAGGCAGGTTCGATGTTATTCTGGGCGCGTGGCGCGCGCTCGCCCCGTCGTTGCCTTCGTCACGGGTCGAATGGGATTCGGTATCGGGGGTCGTACGCGGCCGCGCGGAAGACGTCGACGAACAGGGCGCCCTGGTCGTGCGGGTCGGAGATCGGGTCGAACGGATCATTGCGGGTGAGGTTCGCTGGATCTAATGCTGCTAGCCATTGACGTCGGCAACACCAACATCGTGCTCGGCGTGTTCGACGGCGACGCCCTTGTCGAGAGCTGGCGCCTCGCGACACTGCGAGACCGCACCTCCGACGAGATCGGCGTGTGGGTCGCTCAACTCTTCGAGCATCGGGCGATCGACGTGCGGAAGGTGACGGGCATCGTCATGGGATCGGTCGTCCCGCCGCTGACCGGCACGTTCATGAAGATGGCTCAGCGGTATTTTGGGCTGACGCCTCTCAACGTCGACAGTAGCGTCGATACGGGGTTGCCGATTTTGTACAAGCGTCCAGAAGAAGTGGGCGCGGACCGCATTCTGAACGGCGTCGCCGCGTATCAACTGTACGGACGCGGTCGCGGCGTGCCCCTGATTGTCGTCGACTTCGGAACGGCCACCACCTTCGATGCGCTTTCTGCCAACGGCGAGTATCTTGGCGGCATCATCTGTCCCGGCATGCAGATTTCGGCCGATGCGCTGTTCCAGCGTGCGGCGCGCCTGCCCCGCGTGGATGTGCGCAAGCCCTGCCGGTTGATTGGGACCTCGACGGTAGAGGCAATCGAATCGGGTCTCTACTATGGATATGTGGGACTGGTCGATGGCCTCATCCGGCGCATGCGCGGTGAGCTCGGCGCCAACGCGCTGTGCGTCGCCACGGGCGGCCTGGCCGGCATCATCGCGCCCGAAGTGGCGCTGATCGAGCACGTCGATCAAGATCTCACGCTTCAGGGGCTGCGCATGGTGTGGGAACGCAACAGGCCGACCAAGCAGTGACGACAGGGGAATACTGCCGAGCCATTGAAGCCTACCTTTGCCGGAAGAACGACGGGCACCTGATCCGAATCGTCGGCCCCTCATTCGAGCGTGTCTGCGGCTGGGCCGCACAGGGGATTCCATACAAAGTCGCCTGCGACGGCATCGATAGGTACTTCGTCCGCTACTACGCGAAGGGGCCGCGCCGGCGGCCCGTCCAGATTGATTTTTGCGAAGCAGACGTCCTCGACGCGTTCGAGGCATGGCGCCGGGCGGTGGGCGTGCGAATGCCGAGCGAGGAACCTTCTGGCGCCGAGCCGCGGGCGGGTCACCGAAAGCAGAGCCTGCCCGAGCACATCGATCGCGCCTGCGAGAAGATCACCAATCGCCGCGCGGGCCTCACGCCGTTGCCCGTCGACTACGATCGGGTGCTCGAAACCGTGACGCACGAGCTCTCGGCCTTCAAGGATCTGCCATCACCAATCCGGGGCGA
>JAMQPK010000139.1 GCA_023717525.1 Vicinamibacterales bacterium
TAAACGTAAAAAGGCACCCGACCCCTTTTCGTAGCCATGACTGACACCGACGTGATCGTAATCGGCGGCGGGCCTGCGGGCTCGACGACCTCGACTCTACTGGCGCAGCACGGCCACCGCGTCCAACTGTTCGAGCGCGAGCGCTTTCCCCGCTTTCACATCGGGGAGTCGCTGATTCCCGAAACCTACTGGGTGCTGCAGCGCCTGAACATGCTGCCCAAGATGCAGGCGAGCCCCTTCGTCAAGAAGCACAGTGTGCAGTTCGTCAATTCGGCCGGCAAAGAGTCGGCTCCGTTCTATTTCTGGGATAACAAGCCGCACGAGTGTTCGCAGACCTGGCAGGTCGTGCGAAGCGAGTTCGACAAGATGATGCTCGACAACGCCAGAGAGCACGGTGTCGACGCGCAGGAAGGCGTGCGTGTGCTGGACGTGCTGTTCGATGGCGATCGTGCGGTAGGGGTGAAGATCCGCGATCAGCAGAACCGTGACCGCGAGGTGTTCGCCAAAGTCGTCGTTGATGCGAGCGGCCAGAGCACGCTGCTGCAGAACCGGTTCAAGCTTCGCCTGTGGGATCCGGTTCTGAACAAAGGAGCGATCTGGACCTATTGGGAGGGCGCGTATCGAGACACGGGACGCGACGAAGGCGCGACGCTGGTGCTGCAGACCGTCGACAAGCAGGGTTGGTTCTGGTACATCCCGCAGCACAACAACATCGTGAGTGTTGGCGTGGTGGCGCCGTTCGACTATCTCTTCAAGGGACGCGAAAGCCACGAACAGACGTATGAAGAGGAAGTCGAACGATCGCCTGCGGTGAAACGTCGCGTTTCGATGGGGCGCCGCGTGACCGGCTACTTCGTGACGAGGGATTACTCGTACCGATCCAGGCAGACGGCCGGCGACGGGTGGGTGCTCGTGGGCGATGCCTTCGGCTTTCTCGATCCGCTGTATTCGTCGGGCGTGCTCCTTGCGCTGAAATCGGGTCAACTCGCGGCTGATGCGATCTCCGAGGGGCTGGCCAAAGGCGACACCTCGGGAGCACAGCTCGGCAAGTGGGGCGATGCCTTCAACCACGGCATCGATCGGATGCGGCGCCTGGTCTGCGAGTACTACTCGGGTTTCAGTTTCGGCGAGTTCGTTCGTAACTATCCTGACCTTCGAGGGACGATCACCGATCTCCTGATTGGCGATCTCTTCACCGATCGCGTCGACAAGGTGTGGCAGCCGATGGAGTCGCTGTATCAGCCCGGGAAGTCCGCAATTCTTCCGTGGCATGAAGGCACGCCGGGTGAATCGCTTCAGGAAAAAATGAACGAATTGATCCTGCCGGAAGGACGACGGCCATAACGAGGTGCGAGGGGTGCGAGAGGTGCGGAAAGTGCGGGTTGGAATACTGCTCGTTCTGGTGTGTGCCGCCGTGGGCGTCGTGCGGGCGGAGAACTGGCCGCAGTGGCGCGGCCCGACGCTGAATGGCATCAGCGGTGAAACGAACCTGCCGGTTCGATGGTCCGCTACCGAGAACGTCGCGTGGAAGCTGGCACTTCCGTCGTTCTCCGGCTCGACGCCAATCATCTGGGGCGATCGCGTCTTTCTGAACGTCGCCGAGAAGGGGAACCTGTACCTGTGGTGCGTCGATCGCGTCAAGGGCGTCGCGCTGTGGAAGCAGCTCCTCGGCGGCGGTGATCATCGCGCGATGAAGCAGAACATGTCGACGCCCTCGCCTGTCACCGATGGACAGAATGTCTGGGTGATGACCGGCACCGGCATCCTGAAAGGATTCGACTTCAGCGGTAAGGAAATCTGGTCGCGCGATATTCAGAAAGAGTACGGACGATTCGGCCTCAACTGGGGCTACGGATCCTCGCCCATGCTCCACGAGGATTCGCTGTTCGTTCAGGTCGTGCATGGAATGAGGACGGACGATCCTTCCTACGTCCTGCGAATCAGCAAGGCCAGCGGCCGGACCGTCTGGCGCGTCGAACGGCCGACAAACGCTCAATTCGAGTCGCCCGATTCGTACACGACTCCAGCACTGCTGAAGAATGGGAACGCGATCGAGATTGTCATCACCGGCGCCGATGTCGTCACCGGCCACGATTGGTCGACTGGGAAGGAATTGTGGCGGGCGAACGGCCTCAACCCGAATCACGATGGTTCCAATCGCATCGTCGCTTCGCCGGTCATCTACAACGATCTGATCGTCGCTCCGAGCCGCGAACGCCCTCTGCTCGCGTTGAAGTCCGGCGGTCGCGGCGACGTGACGACGTCGCATCTGCTCTGGTCATTCAACAACGGACCGGACGTGCCGACACCGGTGACTGATGGCACCTACCTCTATGTCGTGAACGACCGCGGGATTGTCTGGTGTCTGGACGCGAAGACCGGGAAGGAAATTTACGGACGGCAGCGGCTGCCGCCGGCCACGTACAGCGGTTCGTTCGTCCTGGCCGATGGGAAGTTGTACGTCACCAACGAAGATGGGGTGACAAGCGTCGTCCGGGCGGGCCCGAAGTTCGAGATTCTTGCGCAGAACAATCTCGATGACTACACGCTGAGCTCGCCGGCGATTTCAGACGGACAGATTTTCATTCGGACGGCTGGGTGGCTTTGGGCGGTCGGTACGAGACACTGAATATTGAAGATTGGAACACTGTTCCAAGGCTTCAATCTTCGATGCAGAGGGTCACGCCGCCGGTCTGAAGTACAGCACCATCCCCGCGCCAACGGACGTCAGCACGAAACCGAGATACAGAAGAGGATTCGGTGCGACCTTGGGCGGATGGAGCACCATCGATAGCAGCACGTTCACGATGGGCGCGCCGCCGAAGACGAGCGGCATCACATAGACCGGCAGACCGCCGGTTCGAAATGCCCAGATGATGCACGCAGCGCCGAGGGCTCCGAGCGCGCCGGCTATCGTCGCGATCATCAGCCCGCGCGAATCGAACGCCCCCATCTGGCCTTGAGCGGCGAGGGTCGCAACGGGCACGAGGACGCCGATCAGAAAATACGCCACACCGACGCACAGCAGTGCCTTCAGCGGATTGCCGAGCAGTACCTGACCCTGGTGCAACAGCATGCCGTATGCGCCCCAAGACAGGACGGCGCCGGCCACGAACACAATCCATCCCATAGGTTTCCTCATTTGATCGCGAGTGCGTAGAGCTGATTGCGGTTGTTCAGAAACAGTGTGCCGTGCGCGGGAGCGGGCGTGGCGTACACCGAGCTGCCCATATTCATCTCGGCCAGCACCTTCTTTTCCTTGCTGTGCGCCAGCACGGTGACGTCTCCGTCTTCATCGCCGATGTAGACCTTGCCGTCGGCGACGAACGGAGAGCCCCACGTTGCCGCGAACAAGTCGTGCATCCAGTATTCCTTCCCCGTGGCAGCGTCGAGGCAGTACAAGAAGCCGCTGAAGTCGGAGATGTAGACGACGCCGTCGAGTACGGCGGCGTTCGAGATCGAACGCCGCAGCTTGTCGAAGTGCCAGATGCGCCCGGTCTGCGTGATATCGCCGCGCTTGGTGGCGTCGATGGCGTAGAAGTGCCCGACGCCTTCGCCGTGCTCGGGGTCCTGGCCGTTGGCGATGTAGACGCGATCGTCATGAATGACCGGCGTCGAAATCAACTCGTTCCGCGTTTTCGGCCAGACGGCGTCCTTCGGGTTGGTGTCGAACTCCCATAACTTCTTGCCGGTGAGCGCTTCGTAGCCGCGTACCTGACCGTCGCCCTGCGCAGAAACGACCTGAACGACGCCACCGATGGTTCCCACCGATGGAGTCGACCATTGCCCGTGCAGAATGCGATCTTCGACCGAGTTGTCCTCCCACACGAGCTTGCCTGTTATCTTGTTGACCGCGATGATCGCCGGCGCGCGAGGCGAGGGGATGTTCACGTGGCTCTCGTCTTGTCCGTTCGAGGTGCTGACAAACACGAGATCGCCCCACATCACCGGTGATGAGTTCGCGAGGTTGTGCGGATAAGTGCCCACCTCTTCCATCATGTCGAACGACCAGATGACATCCGCATCCTGAGGGCTCGTGAGTTTCTCGTCGGTCACGGGGCCGTCGTTCTCGCCGTCGCGGAAGCCCTCGATGTCGAGGCAAAAGAGGACGCCGCGATTGCTGACGTAGTAAAGGCGGTTGCTCTCGATGAGCGGCGAAGACGCGACACCCTGGTACGGCCAGTCGTTTGCGCGACCAGACTCGAGCTTGACGTGTGTCTGCTGCCAGAGAAATTCGCCGTTCGACTCGCGAAACGCCATCAGCACACCGCGGTCGCCCGGCTGCTTCGGATCGCGCAGGCCCTCATTATTTGTGCCGATGAACACCATGCCCCCGGCTACGACGGGATTGCCATATGACTGTGAGCCCAGGTCGGCGACCCATTTCACATTCTTCTTTGTCTTGATATCCCAGTCGGTGGGGAGGCCCTTCATCGCCGACACCATGTTGCGATCGGGTGCGCCGCCCCACATCGGCCAGTCGCCCGTGTTGGGATCTGATGCCGCTATCCGCGACGAGCCTGCCGCGAGGCACATCAAGCCAATGAGGATCGATAACGTGATCGTGTTGTTCATGTTACTGATTCTGTGAAATCTTCAAGTTATCGAGGTACGCGCCGAATTCGGCATCGATGAAGAAACCTGGCGCGCCCTGTTTGAGGCCAATCGGATCGGTCCTGTCGATGAGCCACTCGGCAGGCTCTGGCTGCCCGGTGGGCCAGGCCTTTCCGCGCGCCCGCACGCTGCCGTTCGGCAGGTTCTCGACCCGCAGCTTCAAGTGGTACCACGTGTCCGGCTTCCACGCGAACGGCAGCATGACCGAGCGTGCGGTTTCCGGTTCCCACGGCTCGAGCTTCAGGCGCTGCGTCGTGCCGTACAGCACGAGGCTGTAGCGCTGCGCCGTGATGCCGACATCGCCCATCATCCTGCGCCGCGTATTCGCGCGGACATCGGCCTCGAATGTGTAGTTCGACCAGTCGACCGGTCCGATGAACGCGCGGATGCGTTTGAAGATCGTGTTCATCGGTGCCTTCTGCAGCACTTTCTGGCCATCCAGCGTCGTGACCGACAGCTGACCGGCAACGGTGTTCACCCATCCAGGGCCCGCCGACCCATCAGCGTATGACTCGAAGGTCTCGTTCCACGGCATCGGACGGACGACGCGAGCCCTCGCTTCTCCCGTCAATCCGCCCACCGTCGCTTTGATCAGCCCGGCCTGTTCCACCGGGTCGCTGCCGACGGTGAACGCGCCGTCGGTGACCGTTCCCTTCAGCGCGTCCAGCGACCAGGCCGCTTTCTCTTCGCGCAGGAATCGTCCTCGGCCGTCGAACGTCCGCGCGATGAGCTTCACTGTCTGGCCTGGAGTCAGCACCATCTCTGTCGGCGTCACCTGGACATATGCCGGTGCGCCTTCGCCCACGACGGCAGGCTCGTTCACAGCCCAGCCGGTCACCTTCTTCGGCTGTTTGGGGCCGAACGCGTAAACCGCATCGCTCGAAACAAAGAACACACGGCCCCGCGAGACGGCGACGCCCGCGAGCACCTGTTCCGGCGTACCTTCCGATCCGCCGACGCTGTCTTTGCTGAGTGGCAGCTGCACTTCGCTGATGATCTCCGCGCGATCGGGATGCGGCCTGACGATGAAAAACTTGCCGCTCTCAGTACCGACGAAGATCTTGCCGTCGGCCAGCACCGGCGGCGCTTTCTGCACCGTACCGAGCGGTTGTGTCCATAACTCGCGCCCCGTCGCCAGCTCGTAGGCTTTCAGTCGCGAGCCATTCTCGATTTGATAGAGGTGCGTGCCGTCGGTGATCGGCGAAGAGAAGCCAAACTGGTCACCTTTCAGCGCCCACTTCGTCGTTTTGATCTCGCCGGTCTGCGATCCGTCGATGGCGGCGATCATTCCCATCTGGTTCGTGTCGAGGTTCTCGTCGCCGTGCGACACGATGACGGTGCTGCCGCTGACGACCACGCCGGTGTTGATGGCGCGCTTCGAGATGATGTAGCTCCAGACCTTCTCACCCGTTTGCGGTTTGATGGCGTGAACGGCGCCGTCACCGAGCCCGCAGATAAGCAATCGCGTGCCGTTGATCGTGGCAATCGTCGGCGCGGCATACGCCGTGTCGTACGGCCGTCCGCCGGGATTGGCCACGTAAACGATATTGCCCGTCCGCTTGTCGAGCGCGATGAACCGGTGCGAGCGCGCCGCCTGAGTCCCCCAGTTCGATACAGCCGCACTGACGATGACCAGGTTTCCGTCGATGAGCGGCGACATCGTCCGGCCGCCGTGCGTCGTGAACGCCGCGAACTCCTCCCCGATGGAGCGCTCCCACAGCAGCTTGCCGTCGCGGTTCAACGCCACGAGCAGTGCGCCCACTCCGAGCGCATACACGTTG
>JAMQPK010000145.1 GCA_023717525.1 Vicinamibacterales bacterium
TCGAGAATCAGAACCTCACGCTCATCGTCACGCCGTAAGTGCGCGGCGGCAGCACAGTGCCGCCGATGGTTCGCGTGCTCGCCACGGCATAACTTCCCGCCCAGACGAATTCGTCGCTCAGGTTCTTGCCCCAGAAATTGACCGTGTAACCCTCGCCCGGCGATGTGAACAGGATGTTCGCATCGATGAGCGTGTACGCCTCGGAGGACAGGCGGTCGTCGTTGAACTCCGTGTGGAACTGCTCGTCCCTGTAGATCACGTTGGCTGTCAACGCCAAACTGCCACCATTGCCGAGTGTGAACTCGTATGACGGGTTAAAGGAGGCGCTCCATTCCGGCGACATGCGGGTGGTGTTGCCGCTGAGATCCTGGAGCGGCGCCTGTCCGGGAGCGGCGCTGTAGCTGGCCGCATCGAGAGGATTCGGCGCGAAGAACTCCGTAAACGTCGAATCGAGCCAGGCGATCGACGCATCGAGAGAGAAGCTCTGCGTGGGTCGCCAGGAGGCTTCGAACTCGACTCCCTTCCCCTCGATCTGCGCCGCATTGCGCATCTCGGTGGTGAAGTTCGGTGGCGCGGCCTGCGGGAAGGTGAACTGAAACTGCGCATCCTCCACCTCGTGATAGAAGGCGGCGACATTGAGCTGCAGCTGGTTGTCGAGCAGTCGCGACTTCAAGCCCAGTTCGATGCTGTCCACTTTTTCCGGATCGACGAACTCCTTGCCGGCTTCGCCGATGACCGATGTGCCGCTCTTGAACCCTTTGGCAAAGGTCAGATACGTCATGAGCCCTTCCCGCGGACGGAATTCGACACCGATTTGCGGCGAAAAATTGTCCCACTCCTTTGCGCGCACCCACGGGTAGCCCAGCGCCGACGGCGCCGGCGCCGCCGCGGGCGGAATCGCCGTGGCCTGGTAACTGGCGACGTCGCGCTCCTCGTGGCTGTAGCGCGCACCACCCTTGAGCGAGAACTTGTCGGTGAAGTCGTAGCTCGCGTTGCCGAACACGGCCCAGGTCTTGACGTTCATCGCTCCGTCGAAGATCGCGCGGGCGTCGGCCGGATTACTGCTGAAGTTCGGATTGGGATTGAACCCCAGGTGATTCTCGATCCGGATGTATTCCTTCAGGTAATAGCCGGCCAGCAGCCCGTGCAGGCGCTCAGTATCGAAGTTGAACTGCAGTTCTTCGGAAAACTGATGTTGATAGAGCGGCTGCCAGTGATTGCCGGCCGTGCGCGTGATGCCGGGGGCAAGCGTGCAGGTGGATGTCGGCCCAACCAACGGCTGCCGGCAGCCCGGATAGTCCGACACGTCGAAGTCCTGATAGAACTCCGCTTCGTAATCGCGCTGGTTGGTGATCGACTTGAGCGACATGACATCCGTGAGCCGCCACGTCGCGGTGAGGGTGGCCGCAGAGGTCTTGCGGTCATTGATGGGCTCGACGTTTGCCCTGATGTTGCGCGGGTCGGATGCCACCGAGAACCCCGGCTGGGTGGCGAGGGAACGCAGATCAACGGCCCCTGGCGCAGGCGCCGTTGCGTTCGGGAAGGCCGCCTCGCGGAACTTCAACGCGTTCGAGGCATCGTCTTCGCTGTGGAATTCGCCACTCAGCATCAACTCGAAAGAGTCGCTGGGCAAGAATTGCAGCGTAAGGCGGCCGGATAATTGCTTGGAATCGTCGATCTCTTCGCCGCTCAGCTCGTTGATGGCATAACCCTCGCGATCGAGATAGCGCACAGCCATGCGTGCACGCACTTTTTCGCCTAACGGCCCCCCGATAGCGGCCTCGCCCAGGAACTGCAGGTCTTCGCCTCCCGCCGTGAGCCGTGCGTAGCCCTCCACCGTTTCGGTCGGCTTGGCCGAAATCAGGTTGATCACGCCGCCCGTGGCGTTGCGACCGTAGAGTGTTCCCTGCGGCCCACGCAGCACCTCGACTTGCTCGAGGTCGAACATGGAGCCCATCTGCGCGCCGGCCTGGGCGATGACCGCGCCGTCGAGATGGAGCGCAACCGATGGATCGGCGCCGGGAAAGGAACTGTTCAGCCCGATGCCGCGAATGAACAGTTTCGCGAAATTGAAGTCGTTGCCGAAGCTCATGCTGGGCACGAGATATTGCAGCGACTCGAGCGAGGTGGTCTGACTGTTGACCAGCTCGTTCGCGCCGATCGCCGTCACCGCCAGCGAGACGTCGGACAGTGACTGCTCGCGTTTTTGCGCCGTTACGATGATTTCATCGACCTCGGCAGCCTCGGGAGGCTCGGCGCCATGCGCGATATTCAGTCCCCCTAGCAGGACCGCCAGTCCCCCAAGCCAGTAGGTACTCTTGCTCTTCCCGGTTCGTTGCGCCTGAATCGTCATGTCGGCCCCCTGTCTTGTTTGAGAGAAATAGCGAACACCCCGCCGTCCGTGCCGCGCGCCCAAGATACTTCTCTTCGAGCTGAGAGTCATATCGAGGAGCTGAAAACCGGATGCCCGCTCCCTATACCTGCAATCCGTCCGGTGGATAGCTGGTATTCAAGTCTGGCTGGAACGGTACCGTGATGACGGAAATTGGGGAATTCACCGGGCATTCAGTGTGGCATATCGATACTGACCAGCATGTCGAGCCTCTCCCATCGCATGTTGGCGCAAGTGCGGCGGCGTGGAATCGCCGCC
>JAMQPK010000233.1 GCA_023717525.1 Vicinamibacterales bacterium
CCCGCGGCCCGAGGCCGCGGCGGTGCCGCTCACCGCCGACGCAAGCGACCCGAGTGCGATCAGGATGCCGTAGGTGAGCCCGACGAGCGTCGCCAGCTCAGCAAGGTTGATCAGGTGGTCGATGCGGGTGAACACGGGATAGCCGAGTACGTAAATTCCAACGCGATCGTTCAGGATGTAGGTCGAGAACGTGCGCTCGCCGTCATTCAGCGTCGTCCAGAATGGCTGACGCGATTGCGCAATGCGGTTGATGAGGGCCTCGTCGAGCGGCCACGCCCTGGTCCCCGAGGAGTACAACGATCCCCGCCCCCATCCATACACCACGAATTGAACGCTTCGACCAGCGGCGCCTTCTTCGGGAGCCGAGTGTGGCGATCGGACGAGCTCGTAGTAGGGGCTCCGGACGGTGATGAAGGGCAGCGCGTCGTAGTCGAGCATCACGTTGACGACGATGGAGCCACCGTTCGGCATGTCGGAGCCATTCCGGCAAATGCCCCGGCCCGCATGGATGAGGCGCCGTTCCTCGGATCCGAATGGAGAGGCCTCCTCGAATATTTCCCATTGGCAATTGGGTTCGCGCCATCGAGTGGCTGTCGAGAGATAGTCGGGCAGGTTCAACGCGAATCGGCTGACCAGGGCACCGTCGGGACTGTACAGCTCGACCGACGAGGCAAGCCGCTCGGTCGAGAGATCTGTATCGCGCCACAAGAGAAGGGCCGTATTGGGCGGCGGTTGTGAACGGGCGGGCTGACTCGGTACGTTGACATCGAGTCGATCGATCTGACGAAGAACCGTCAGAAGTCTCTGTTGAAGTTGTTCGCGCTGTTTCTGCGCCTGCTGCGCGTACTGCTCCTCGACGATGCGGCGAAGGCCGCGGTCGGCGAAGTGCAGAACTGATGGGTACAGGACGAACGCAGGAACGAGCAGCACGAGCGCTCCGGCGAATAGACGGAGTGTCTGCGACGCATGACGAAATCGGGGGCGAAACCAGGCCATGCTCCAGGCGAGAGCAAGGCAGGCAAAGCCTGCAAACATGGTGGGCCCCGCGGGAATTGTCGATGGCGCCGCGCCGATCGCGCGGGGAAACGCCGCGATGACGGCGATGGGAACTGCCTGCAACATCAATCCAGCGAGCGCCACACCGCCGCTTCGCGGAGCGCGCCATGGGAGCCAGGTGAGTTGAACGGCGAGAACCGCGGACCAGAGGACGGCCGTTTGCGCAAGGATCAGGCCGACGGCAAACGCCAGTCGCGCCATGTCGAGAGGATGCAGAGAGAAATGCAGCGCGTCGACCGACGTTGCCGAGATGGCATTACCCAGGAGCACTTCGTACGAGACAAGAAGAAGGGCGACCAATGCGCCGGCGCCAACCTGCATCGCAGCAAAGACCAGCCACGATTGCTGAGAAGCGAGGCGCGCATGGCGACCCCTGACGCTTCGCCTCAACCGGGCGGCGACGTCGAATGCCAACAGCAGCAGCGAAGCGGCCAGCGCCATCGTTAGAACAAAATCGACGGGACTGCGCAGCACGGCGCGGAGGGTTGTCCCGAGTGCGGCCGTGCGGAAGATTTGATCGCTCCATCGCGACGCTGGCGCCAGCCAAAGAAGCACACGAACAGAGAGCAGTACTGTGACGATGACGCCGGCAGCCTTCAGATGATCGTCGAACGTCCGCAACGAGTGGCGCCAGCGGAGCAGCGGTGGAAGCGACACGAGGAGGGTGATTGCCAGCACAACGAGGACGCCGGCAATGACCGTGAGGCGCCAGGCGGATCGCGCAGACCGAAGGTCGCCAGCGGCAATACGTGCGTCGAGCAGCGCCTCGCCTTTTGGCGAGGCAATCACGAATGTCCCAGGCTCACTGGAACGTGCGGCATCGTGTGCGCGTACCAACACCGGAACGACGGTCGGCATCTCCAGGACACCCTCAGCCGATTGCCGGATGCCCCTCGATGTCGACAGCACCCGCTCGGCGGCAACCACGCCAACGCGGTGGCCACTGGCCGCATCGAGCACGGGCTTGACGTAGACGAGCCGCAGGCCGAGCGTTCCCGGGTCGACGAAATAGGACTCAGACTCGCCGGTCCGTTCGACGGCGATCTCCGAGGGCGCGCCGCTCCACGCAAGCGGCCAGCTGCCACTGGGGCGATAGGCGGTGACGGCAAAGACTCCGGGGGGTCGACCGAGCAGCGCCTGGTCGGCACGATCGAGGAGGGTGCGGGCTCCCGCCGGATCGGCGGCCGCGGCGTCGAATTGCGCGGGCTCTCGCGAGACGGACGCCGCGATGTCGCCGAGCGCTGCGACCACACCGGCCATCTGAGCGCGCACGGATTGCTCGACCAGATGAAAGGCCTCTGCCTCGGACGAGCCGAACCGCAAGCGTTCGATCGCAATGCCGATGGTGGCCGCAAGGGCCGCGCACAAGAGGCCTGCGAGGCCGATACGGCGTATCGACGCCTGAAGGGTTGGTGTGCTCACGGCGCAGGCGGAGAACCGGCGAGGGCCTCCACCTGACCGTTCTTCGTCACGATGATGATCACCTCGTCGGAAGTCAGATGTGGTGGAGCGGCGAGTTGCAGTTCCTCGCTCTGAGTGCCGCGGAGCACAAAATCGCCTGCGGGGTTTCCGTCTACGGTTGAGTAGGCGTGAAGTTCAGCGGTAAAACCAGGTACGATCAGCAGAGTTCCGCTCAGCAACGGACCGGACGAGGGCCGCATGGGGAGTGAGCTCTTCCAGTACAGGGAGCCGCCGCCGCGATTCAGCGCCCGCAGCAGGTTGTCCAGCGCGACGACGTAGACGCGGCGCGTGTCGATCACAGGCGTTCCCACCACGTCAGCGTCGTTACGCCAGCGCCACTTGCGCTCTCCATCCCTCGTATCGAGGCAGTAGAGAAAATCGTCCTGCGATCCGACATATAGCCGGTCTTCGAGCGCAAGAATGCCGACGCCAACCTGGTCGAGCTTGCTCGTCCACAGCAGATCTCCCGTGAGCAACGAAAGCGCGACGATGTGCCCGTCTTCCAGCGCGAGATAGACGCGATCACCAGCGAGGGCTGGTGTGCCGTGCAGCGCAGCGTCAAGATCGTGCTGCCAGAGCAGTTCGCCATCGGCTGCGCGAATGGCCACGAATGGACCTTTGTCGGTTGTCGCCATTAACCATCCGCTGTCCCAGAATAAGGACGTCACCCGGCCCTGCGTTGGCCGCATCCAGGCGAGGTCGCCGCTCACTTGCGAACGGGACTCGATGCGTTTATCACCGCCAGTGAAGACGAGACCGCCGCCCGCCGCGGGCGGCGTACTTGTCGCGCACTGAACGGACCACGCCGGCTTGCCGTCGGCCAGCGAGATCGCGACGAGTTGGCCGTTCCGGAGCGAGAAGTACCCGAATCCCGCGTCGTAGATCGGCGGAAAGAGCGGCGAATCTGCGAGCGTCGCCGACCACTTGGACTGGAGTGGGAACGTCAGGGCTGCGCCGGCAGTGCTCGCTCCGAAGAGCGCGGAACAAACTGCGGCGGCCACACAAGATATGGTGGTGCGACTGAAGCGCACCCCGTTATAATAGCGTGAACCTAAGCGCCCTCAGGCTCAGATCTTCTCGTGGCTGATCAAAATTTCGTCCATCTGCATCTCCACACCGAATACTCCCTGCTCGATGGGGCTTGCCGCATCGACGAGTTGCTCGACCAGGCCTCCAGGCTGAAGATGCCAGCACTGGCGGTGACCGAACACGGCAATATGTTCTCGTCGGTTATCTTCCACGATCACGCCAAGCAGCGTGGCGTGAAGCCGATTCTCGGTTGCGAAGTCTATGTCGCGCCGGGCGATCGCCGGACGAAGAGCGGCACACCAGGGGAGACGGCGAATCATCTGGTGCTTCTCGCTGAAACCAACGAGGGCTATCACAATCTGATCAAGCTGGTGTCGGCGGGCTACACCGAGGGCTTTTACTACAAACCGCGCATCGACAAGGAGCTGCTCGCCCACCACGCCAAAGGCCTCATCGGGCTGAGTAGCTGTCTGAAAGGCGAGGTGGCCTCGGAAATCCGCACCGGTCGCGAGCGGAAAGCGCTCGAAGCGGCGGCGACATTCCAGGATATTCTCGGCGCGGGCAATTTTTTCCTTGAGATGCAGTACCAGGGCATCGACGAGCAGCTGGTCGTCAACAAAGGGCTCGTGCCGATTGCGCGCGAGCTGGACATGCCCCTCGTGGGTACCAACGACGTCCACTACCTGATGCACGGCGATCATCATCCTCACGACATTCTGTTGTGCATCGGCACAGGAAAGACGGTCAACGATCGCGACCGGATGCGGTACCACGGCGATCAGTTCTATCTGAAGACTGCTGCTGAGATGAGCAAGGTCTTCGGCGAAGTGCCGGAAGCCATGTCGAACACCGTACGCATCGCCGAGCGCTGCAACGTCGACATCCCAACAGACAAGAATTTTCTGCCGAACTTCGCCGTTCCCGCCCCCTACACGCTGAACGAGTATTTCGAGCACGTCGTGCGCGAAGGGTTCGCGCAGAGGCTGTCGCGTCTCCGCACGCTGCGGACGGCGGGTTCACTGCGCCACCCGATCGAGGACTACGAGAAACGGCTCTCGTACGAGATCGAGATGATCAAGCGGATGGACTATCCCGGCTATTTCCTGATCGTCTGGGATTTCATCCGCTACGCGCGCGAACGGAGTATCCCCGTTGGGCCAGGGCGAGGGTCCGCCGCCGGCAGCCTCGTGGCGTACTGCCTTCGAATCACCGACGTCGATCCGCTCGACTACGACCTCATCTTCGAGCGCTTCCTGAATCCGGAACGCGTGTCGCTGCCCGACATCGATATCGACTTCTGCGAGCGGCGGCGCGGCGAGGTCATCGAGTACGTCACGCAGAAATACGGCCGCGAGAACGTCGCGCAGATCATCACGTTCGGGACGATGAAGGCGCGGGCGGTGGTCCGCGATGTGGGACGTTCGCTCGACATTCCGTTTGCCGAGGTCGATCGTGTGGCCAAGCTGATTCCGGGCACGCTCGACATGACGCTCGACAAGGCGCTCGAGGAAGTGCCGCAGCTGAAGCAGGCCAGCGAAGAGGACCCGCGGGTGAAGGAATTGCTGGCGGTCGCCCGCCGGCTCGAAGGTATGACGCGCCATGCGTCGGTGCATGCGGCCGGTGTCGTCATTGCGCCGCGGGCTATTACGGAGTTCGCACCTCTTTACAAAGGCAAGAACGACGAAATCACGACCCAGTGGGCGATGAAGGAGATCGAACGCATCGGGCTCCTGAAGATGGACTTCCTGGGACTCAGCACGCTGACGCTGCTGAACGATGCCGTCGAGGAGATTCGCGCGACGACCGGCGAGGTGCTCGATCTCGATACCATCCGGCTCGACGATCCGAAGACGTACCAGATTTTTGCCGACGGTCAGACCTACGGGATCTTCCAGTTTGAAAGCTCCGGCATGCGCGACATTCTGCGCAAGGCCAAGCCGCAGCGGCTCGACGATCTCATCGCACTGAACGCGCTCTACCGTCCAGGGCCGTTGCGCAGCGGGATGGTCGACGACTTCATCGCGCGCAAGCACGGCAAGGTGAAGGTGAGCTACGAGGTGAAAGAGCTCGAGCCGATTCTGGCCGACACCTATGGTGTCATTGCGTATCAGGAACAGGTGATGCGCATCGCGAGCGTGCTCGCCGGTTTCACGCTCGGCGAGGCGGATCTGCTGCGGAAGGCGATGGGGAAGAAGAAAGCCGACGTCATGCAGGCGCAGCGTCAGAAGTTCGTCGAAGGCGCAGTGAAGAGGGGCATCAACGAAAAGAAGGCGACGAAGATCTTCGACTTGATGGAGCACTTCGCCGGGTACGGGTTCAACAAATCGCATTCGACCGCGTACGCGCTCCTGGCATATCAGACCGCGTACTTGAAGGCGAACTATCCGTGGCACTTCGCCGCCGCGTTGCTGACCATCGAGTCGCAGAACACCGACAAGCTGGCGATGTATCTGGCCGAGTCGCGCGAGCGTGGTGTCCCGGTACTGCCGCCGGACATCAATAAGAGCCAGCTCGCGTTTACAGTGACGCCTGAAGGCGTCCGCTTCGGGTTGACGGCGATCCGGAATGTGGGCGAGGGCGCAATCGCGTCCATTCTGGGTGTGCGTGCCGCCAGCGGGAAGATCACCTCGCTGCACGGATTGTGCGCCGACCTGGACCTCCGGCTGGTGAACAAGCGAGTCCTCGAGAGCCTCGTCAAGGCTGGCGCTCTCGATTCTCTCGCCCCGCCGGCCGACGGCGAGACCGCACCAGGCTTGAGAGTCTCGCGCGCCCGCCTCATGGCGACCATCGATCTCGCTTGCGAGCATGGCGCGCGCCGTCAGCGCGACAGGGATCTCGGCCAGGCGCAGCTCTTTGCCGGCTCCTCTCAGGTCGATGGGGAAGAGGTTCTCGATCCGACGCTGGCAGGGCCGGCCAATGTCGAGCCGTGGACCGAGGCTCAACAGCTCGCGTACGAAAAGGAAGCGCTCGGGCTTTACTGGAGCGGTCATCCAATCGATCGCGTCGCATCCGAACTGAAAGCACTGGGCGCCAAGACGACAGCGGACCTCGCGTCCGTTGCGGCCAGCGGCGCCGAATCCGGGAATGGCGACGGTGGTCCCCCCTATGGACGCCGTAATGGCGGCGTCGACGTCGCTGTGGGCGGCATCGTCGGGTCGATTCGCCAGCTGAAGACCCGCAAGGGCGATCGCATGGCGGTCATCATGCTCGAAGACCCGCATGGCAGCATCGAGGTCGTGATTTTTCCCGAGGCGTATGCGAAGTCGGCCTCCGTGCTCGAAAGCGGCGCCATGGTCGTGGTGAAGGGCAAGGTCGAGCTGGATGAAGAGACTGTGCGTATGATGGCGAGCGATGTGATGCCCATCGACGCCATGCGGCAGAAGATGTCGAAGGAGATGTCGATCAAGCTGACGTCGCCGCCACACGGCCGCGCGACGTTCGAAGCGTTGGCCGACTTGTTCGCGAAGCATCGGGGCGACCGGCGTGTGGTACTGGAACTCGAACTTCGCGACCAGCAACCCCCGATTCGCCTGCGCGCGCCGTTGGCCGCCCAGGTACGCGTGCAGCCCTCCGATCAGCTGGCGTCCGAAGTGGAACGTATCTGCGGCGCCGGGACGGTCGTACTACGATGACGTGCCCTCCACATGCCGACTGAGACACTCGAGTTCGAAGAGTCGCTGATTCCGTTGCTGAAGGAAGTGGACGTGCTGTCTGCGCTTCCGCGGACGGATGCACGCGAGCGCGAGCTCGAGCGGCTGAACCAGCGCTTGCGGGTGGCTCGGACAGAGATCTACGGCAAGCTCACTGCCTGGCAGCGGGTCCTGGTATCGCGCCATCCAAGCCGCCCCGACCTGCTCGACTACGTCGAGCGCCTGTTCACGGATTTCGTCGAGCTGCACGGCGATCGGCGTTTCGCCGACGATCACGCGATCGTGGCAGGGACTGCGTGTTACAAGGACGAGCCCGTCATGGTGGTTGGCCACCACAAGGGCGGTGACACGAAGCAGAAGATCTATCGCAATTTTGGATACGCGCGTCCGGAAGGCTATCGCAAGGCCATGCGGCTGATGCGCATGGCGGAGAAATTCCGGCGTCCAGTCCTGGCCTTTGTCGACACGCCCGCGGCATATCCTGGCGTTGAGTCGGAGGAGCGGGGCGTGGCCGAGGCGATCGCCTTCAATCTGCGCGAAATGGCCGTGCTGAAGGTGCCGGTGGTCGTCGTGGTGACTGGAGAAGGCGGCAGCGGCGGCGCCCTTGGAATTGCCATCGGCGATCGGATTCTGATGCAGGAATACGCGATCTACAGCGTCATTCCTCCCGAAGGCTGTGCGGCGATTCTGTGGCGCGACGCGAAACGAAAAGTCGAGGCCGCAGAGGCGCTGAAGCTGACGGCGCCGGATCTGCTCGAGCGGGGCATCATCGATGAGATCGTGCCCGAGCCAATCGGCGGCGCGCACACGAGCCTGGACGAAGCCGCGGCGCTGCTCGATGGTCCGCTGCACCGTGCACTGGAGCTGGCGAGCGCGCCGGACGTCGACGCGCGGCTGGCCAGGCGCTACGAGAAGTTCCGCGAAATGGGCCGCCTGGGCGCAGATTTTACCGACGACGAGAGTTCGTAAGTGGCAAATAGTTCGTACTCTTCACCACCGAGGACACAGAGGGAGGTGCGAAAGGCTATTTCCTTAGCGAATAAGTCGTTTGATACCGCTTGTGAGATGTGCCACGTTGAAGTTGAGGAGCAGAGCTACCCGGACGCCGCTCAACTGCAGATAAGACAAAAGCTGGGCGACGTGAACAGGGAGCACTTTCTCTACGGCTTTCACTTCGACCAGGACAATTCTCTCCACTCTTATGTCGACTCGGTATGCCGCATCGATCTTGAAGTCGTCATAGATGATCGGGAGGGCCAATTCGGACTCGACAAACAGGCCGGCCTTCTTGAGATCATGAACAAGACATCGATGGTAGGCACTTTCCAGCAGTCCCGGCCCAAGGGCAGCCTCGGTGTCCTCAGTGGTAGAGGACTGATCTGATGTCGGTTCCTTATCTCTGGGAGCGGCTGACGTGCAAGGAGGAGGCCGTCACGGGACTGGTCGAGGCGCTGAAGATCAGCCCTGTTGTGGCGAGGCTCCTGGCCATCCGCGGAATCGACGAACCGGAGGCGGCGTACAGGTTCCTGCATCCATCGCTCGATCACCTTCACGATCCATTTCGGCTTGCGGGGATGCAGCCTGCCGTCGAGCGCATTCTGGCGGCGATTGAGCGCAAGGAGACGATCGCGATTCACGGGGATTACGACGTCGATGGCATCACGTCCACCGTGATTCTTCGTCGCGCGCTCGAACTCTTCGGCGGTCATGTCGTCCATTTCATCCCGGAGCGCCTGCGCGATGGCTACGGGCTGCAGCCCGAGACGTTCGATCGTCTTCATGCCGATGGCGTGACGCTCGTCATCTCGGTCGACTGTGGGATTCGAGGGATCGAGGCTGCCCGGCGCGCGGCGGACCTGGGTGTAGATCTCATCATCACCGACCATCACGAACCAGGTGAAACACTGCCGCCGGCTGTGGCGGTGATCAATCCCAAACGTCATGATTGCGACTACCCCGATAAGAATCTGGCCGGCGTCGGCGTTGCGCTGAAGCTGGTGCAGGCGCTGTGCCGGCGCCTCGATCGCGATCGGTGGCTGCCTGCGTTCGTGAAGGTGGCCGCAATTGGCACGCTGGCCGATGTCGTTCCGCTGGTCGGAGAGAACCGGGTAATCGCCAAACTCGGGCTCGATATGCTCTCGCAGGGCCCGCACAAGGTCGGACTGCGCGCGCTCCTGGAGGTTGCGGGGCTCACGGGGAAAGCGATCGACGGCGGTCACGTGGCGTTTCAGCTGGCGCCCCGGGTGAACGCCGCAGGTCGGATGGCGAGCCCGGACATCGCCGCACGGCTGCTCCTTGCAGCCGACGAGACGATGGCCGCCGAAGCGCAGGAGCTGGCCCGGCAGCTGGACGGGGAAAACATTCGCCGGCAAGAGGAGGAAGCCGGCATTCTCGCCAGCGCGCGGAAAATCGTCGAGAACGATCCGTCGGTTGGGGCGCGGAGCATCCTGGTGGTCGGGGGCGATGGATGGCATCGCGGCGTGATCGGCATCGTCGCGTCAAAGCTGGTCGACAGCTTTCATCGGCCGGCGGTCGTCTTATCGATTGAGGACGGCCTCGCGCATGGGTCGTGCCGCAGCATTCGAGGGTTTAACGTGCTTGCAGCGCTCGAGCATTGCGCGGGTCATCTGATTCGGTTCGGCGGACACAAACAGGCCGCCGGGTTGACCATGGCGGCATCGAGCGTGGCGGCGTTTCGGGAGTCGATTGCCGATTATGCCGATAACCTGCTGGGGCCTGACGACCTCAAGCCCAGAATCAGGCTGGACGGGCGAATCGGCTTTCGCGACATTACTGCCGACTTTGCCGGACAGATGGCGCTCCTCGCGCCATTTGGGAGTGGAAACCCGCGCCCGCTGTTCGAGGCACACGGAGTGGAAGTGATTGACGGACCACGCCGGTTGAAGGATCGTCACCTGAAGATGGCCCTGAAACAGAACGGCCGCATCTTCAGGGCGATTGCCTGGCGGGCCGTCGAGCGCGAGCAGTTCATTACCGACAACCGGACGTCGCTGGACTTCGCGTTTTCTCTGGAGCATAACAAGTATCAAGGTGAGGAATTTCTGGAACTGTCGGTGGCCGACATGAAAGCGCGAAGCGAGGCCTGACGTGGTGGCCTGGCAGAAGCGCGCGAGGCTGATCACGCTCGTGGTCGGCGTTGGCGTCGTGGTCGCTGTGTTTGCGACGACAGGACGCCGCACCGCGCCGCCCTCGACTGTGCCGGTTGCACGCGTCGACCCGTCTGCGACGGCCGAGAGCAAGGGGGCCGTGATACGACAGGTGAAAGGCGCGAAGGAGAACTTCCGTCTGGAGGGCGACCTGCTGAGCTATCCCGACGGCTCGTCCAGGCTGACGAAAGTGAAGGCCACGATTGATCGCCAGGGAAAGACCTACGTGATGACCGGCGACGAGTCGAAGGTCGGCAACAACCAGTCACACATCGAGATTACCGGGCACGTGCATCTCACTTCGGCTGATGGTCTTGACGTGGTCGCGCACAGTGCCACGTACAGCGAAGGAGAAGGGATCGTCCGGGCACCGGGCGACGTCACGTTCAGCCGCGGTCGCATGAAGGGCACCGGCGTGAACTTTACTTACGATACGAACCGCGATCAGATTGGTCTCTCCGACAAGACGAACATCACGCTGGCGGCAGACCCGAACGGCGAGGGGGCGACGACGATTTCCGCGGGATCGGTTCTACTCGCCAGGAAGGACAACTTCGCCAGCTTCGAGCGAAGCGTGCACATCGTCCGCACCGATCAGATCATCGATGCCGACGGCGCCATCGCCAACCTTACCGAAGACGAGAAGCACATCACCGGGCTGCAGTTGATGAACTCGGCGCGAATCGCGATGCCAGGCGCCGCGCCCGGTGGACTGAGCGCAATGTCTGGTGATGTCATCAACCTGGCCTACGCGCCGGACTCCGAAGTGCTGCAGCGGGCGACGCTCGCCGGCGCTTCGTCGTTGCGATTCGCAGCGGAGAAAGGAAGCCGCGAGAAGACATTGTCTGCAAACGCACTCGACATCACCCTGGCCCCGGATGGCGCCACGGTGACGGCGTTGACGGCGCGCGACCAGACTGTGCTTGATCTCCCGGCGCCGCGCGGTCAGGCATCGAAATCGATCCGTTCAGCGTCGCTTGTGGGCACTGGCGACGCTCAAGGCGGATTGAAGGCCGCGGTGTTTACCGACAACGTCGAATATCGCGAGACGGGCGGGGCCCCGCCTGTTCAACGCGTGGTGACGTCGCGTGTTCTTGATACGACGCTCGCCAACGGATTCGGCGACATTCGAGAGGCGCGATTCTCGGGGAACGTGCGATTCAGGGACGGGGGCACGCAGGCGACGGCGGCGAACGTGCGCTATCAGGTTCCGACTGGTGAGGTCGAACTGACCGGGAAGATCGGCAACGCCCTGCCACGCGTGGATGATGACCGGATCAAAGTCGATGCGGCACTGATCAACATGACGCTGCCGGGACCCAAGCTGCGCGCTCAGGATGGCGTGACGACGCTCTTGAAACCGGCAAAACCCGGGGCGGGCGGGTCGAAAGCGAAGATGCCGGGCATCATGCAGCAGGATCAGCAGGCGAATGGCAACAGCGACAAGCTCGACTACAACGGCGACACCTCGTTGATGGTGTTCACCGGCAACGCCACGCTGTGGCAAGGCGAAACGAAAATCCAGGGGCCGGCCATCACGGTCGAAGGGGCGACCGGCAATCTGTCGGCGTCGGGCGGCGTGCGGTCGTGGATGACCGTGCAGGACACGAACGCGGAAACGAGCGAACAGCAGAAAAGCGTGGCTCGCGGGGCTGGCCAGGAGATGTTGTACGAGGACGCCCAGCGAACCGTCACCTATCGCACGGATGCGAATGTGATCAGCCTCCAGGGCGACGTGAAAGGGAAGACGGTCGTGCTGTTTCTCGGGTCGAACGGGCAGGACATCGATCGGATGAAGGCGGTCGGCAACGTGACCTTCAAGGAGAAAGACCGCATTACGATCGGTGAGGAGCTGAATTACGACGCCTCCGTCCAGGAGTACAACATGGCCGGCACGAGAGAGAAGCTCGTGCGGATGGTGAAGCGGGAAGAGGAAGGATGTAAGGAGAGTACGGGCCGCGCTTTGACCTTCAAGAAGGGCGCTGATAGCCTTGCGATGACGGGCAGCGAGGGAACGCGGACGCAGACCAAGACCGTCAGCTGTGCCGAGCTGCCGCCCAACTGAATGGCGACGCTCCGGACGCAGGACCTCACGAAGTCTTACGGTGGCCGTACGGTAGTGCGGGGCGTCAGCCTCGAGGTGAAGTCGGGCGAGGTCGTCGGACTCCTCGGACCGAACGGCGCCGGAAAAACCACGACGTTCTATATGACGGTCGGGCTCACGGCACCCGATTCCGGCAGGGTCGTGCTCAACGGCGAAGACGTCACCGACGCGCCGATGTACGCGCGGGCGCGGAAAGGTATCGGATACCTTCCCCAGGAACCTTCGATCTTCCGCGGTCTCACCGTCGAGGAGAACATTCTCGCGATCCTCGAGACCCTCGATTTAGACGCTGCGGGCCGCCGCACGCGCCTGATCACGCTGCTGGCCGAGTTGAACCTGACGAGCCTGGCGAAGGCCAAGGCGTACACGCTATCGGGTGGCGAGCGCCGGCGCGCCGAAATCACGCGCGCGCTGGTCGTGTCGCCGAAATTCCTTCTCCTCGACGAGCCGTTTGCCGGCATCGACCCCATCGCCATTACCGATATCCAGAAAATCATTTTTCATCTCAAGGAACGCGGGATCGGCGTGCTGATCACCGACCATAACGTCCGCGAGACCCTCCGCATTACCGACCGTGCCTACATCGTCCACGATGGCGGGATCTTTCACAGCGGAACGCCAGCGGAGCTGGCCGCCGACGAGGAAGTACGCCGCGTGTATCTGGGCCAGGAATTCCGCCTCGACTGATTTTCCCAGTTTTTCTTTTCCCTGCATGGGACTGATTTTTATGGGTTTGTCAAATCAGCTTCAAAACTGAAAACTGCAGACTGACGACCAAAAACTGACTTAAGATGGGATCCAGGGATGTCCATCCAGCAGAAGCTCCATACGAAGCTCGTTCAGAAGCTCATTCTGACGCCGTCGCTGCAGCAGGCGATCAAGCTGCTGCCGATGTCGACGCTCGAGCTCGCCGATCTGCTGAATCAGGAGGTCGTCGAGAACCCGATGCTCGAGGAAGTCCCCACCGAGGATCTTCAGCCCGCTGAGGCGTCGGCGCAGGTCGAGAAACCAGACCCGGCGAAATCCGAAAAAGGCGATGCCTGGGACGATAGCGACTACGAGTACTTCTTTGGCGACTACCTCGACGACGGCTACCGGCCGCACACCCCGCAGGAAGTGAAAGAGCTTCCGCCCATCGAAAATACTCTCGCGACGTCTTCCTCGCTCTCCGATCACATGATGTGGCAGCTCTCGTTGCTGCCGGACGATGACCGGCTGCGCGAGATTGGGTTGGCCATCATTGGAAACCTGAACGATGACGGGATGCTGGTGGCGTCGCTCGAGGAGATCGCGGCGATGGGACCCTGGCCGGTCGAGGAGGTCGAGAAGGCGCTGAAGATGGTTCAGGGCTTCGATCCCATCGGCGTGGCTGCGCGCGATTTGCAGGAATGCCTGCTGCTTCAGCTCAGGCACATCGGTCTCGAGGGCACGCCGACGGAAAAGATTGTGACCGAGCACCTGCGGCTGCTGCAGAACCACCAGGTGCCGGAGATTGCGAAACGGCTCGGCATGTCGATTGAGGATCTGAAAGAGCACGTCGAGATCATCCGGCACCTCGATCCGAAGCCTGGAAGCCGCTACAACCCGTCGCAGTCGCATTACGTCATTCCCGATGTGTACGTCGTCAAGGTGGAAGACCAGTACGTCGCCGTGCTGAACGAGGAGGGGCTGCCGCAGCTGCGTATCAGTCCGGTGTATCGCCGGCTGCTGGACAAGAGTGCCGACAACACGAGTGAGACACGCGCGTACGTCAAAGACAAGTTCCGGTCGGCGCTCTGGCTCATCAAGTCGGTGGAGCAGCGCCAGAAGACGATTCACAAGGTCGCCACGAGCATCATCAATTTCCAGCGCGACTTCCTCGATCACGGCATCGAATACCTGAAGCCTCTGGTGCTCCGCGACGTGGCCAGCGACATCGGAATGCACGAATCGACCGTCAGCCGTGTCGTGACGAACAAGTACATGCATACGCCGCAAGGCGTGTTCGAGATGAAGTACTTCTTCCACAGCGGCATCAGCAGCTCGTACGGCGAGAGTGTGTCGTCGGTGACGATCAAGCAGCGCATCCGCAAGATTATCGAGGCGGAGGATCCGCGGAAGCCGCTGAGCGATTCGAAGATCGTGAGCATCCTCCAGCACGAAGGCCTGGTGCTCGCGCGGCGGACAATTGCGAAGTACCGAGAAGAGCTGAAGATTTCAACGTCGAATCAGCGCAAGGTGCTGTACTAGGCCGCTCCTCTCATGCGCGTCACCCTCACCGGCCGACAGCTCGACATCACACCGGCGCTCGAAGTACTCGTCAACAAGCGGCTCGCGAAAATCGAGCGGCGATTGAACGCCGCCGCGGTGTCTGCGCAGGTCGTGCTGTCGCGAGAGAAGAATCGGTGCGTAGTCGAGGTGACCGTTCACGCGAAGCAGGATCATACGCTTCACGGTCTGGGCAGCAGCAGCTCGTGGAGCCCGGCGCTGACGGCAGCTGTGCAGAAGGTCGTGCAACAGGTGGAAAGGGTGAAAGGAAAGTGGCAGCGTCGCAAACGCGGCGCCTCGGCCGCGCGGAAGGGGAGTCGGGTGTGATCAGCACGGAGGTATGAGCAGCCAGGCGCCAGCTGTCACGGTCGGCGGGCTACTGCAGACCCGCCCGGAGGCCTTCGGTCTAGACCTCGATCTCCTCGCCGGCAGCGGCGGCGTCGACCGCCGCATCACCAACCCTTACGTCCAGAAGACCGGCCTTGCCCTCGCGGGATTCCATGAATACCTTCGCTCCGGGCGTGTGCTGGTCTTTGGCAACAGCGAGCTGCGCTATCTCGAGAGCCTGAAGCCCGCCGAACGAAGTGAGACGATGCGGCGCGTGTGCGAGCACGAGGACGTGCCGTGCATTCTGGTTACCGGCGGCTTGCGGGTGTTCGGGGAGATTGTTTTCGAAGCCGAGCGGTGCAATCTTCCCGTGCTTCGGACGCAGGTGCCGACGCCCGTCGCCATCGCGAAGCTGACGGCGATTCTGGAAGACAGCTTCATCGTCCGTGAGCTGCTGCACGGCGTGCTGCTCGATATCCTCGGCCTGGGCGTGCTGATCGTCGGGGAAAGCGGCATCGGCAAGAGCGAATGCGCGCTCGACCTCATTGTTCGAGGACATCGGTTGGTGGCGGATGACACCGTCGAGGTACGCCGGCGTGCCGAGACGATCCTGATCGGCACGTGTCCAGAGCTGACGCGCCATCACATGGAGATCCGCGGCCTCGGCGTCATCAATATCCAGGACCTGTTCGGCATCGCCGCCACGCGCACGTCGAAGCGTGTCGAGCTCGTGGTGCAGTTGGAGCGCTGGGAGGCGCGCCGCGACTACGATCGCCTCGGCCTGGCGGACGAGCACCACCAGATTCTCGGCCTGCCGCTTCCGCTCATCAGGATGCCCGTCGCGCCCGGCCGAAATCTGGCCATCCTCGTGGAGATCGCCGCTCGCAACCAACTGCTTCGCGCACGCGGTCATCACGCGGCCCGCAGGCTGGCCGAACGCCTCGAACGGCAGTTGCAGCTTGCTGGAGCGGACGACATCGACGAGTCGGAGATCGACGACGTCTCCGAGTCCGGGGAAGAGCCGTGACCGCACGCCGTTCGGCCCGCTTCATCGTGCTTACGGGGTTGTCTGGTTCGGGCAAGTCGCAGGCGATTCGGGCGCTGGAGGATCTCGGCTATTTCTGCGTCGACAACCTGCCAACCACATTGATTCCGACGCTTGCGGGTCTTGTGAAGCGCGAGGGCATTTCGCGCGTGGCGATCGTGGTCGACATCCGCGAAAAGAGCTTTCTCGCGGAGTTTCCGAAGACCTTCAAGAAGCTGCGAGCCATGAAGGGACTGAATCCGGCGTTGATTTTCCTCGAGGCCCGACACGACACGCTCGTGCGACGATTCAGCGAGACGCGCCGGCCCCACCCGCTGGCACCCGGAAAGTCCGCGGCCGAGGGGATTCGCACCGAGCGGAAGCGGATGAACGCCATCCGCGCGATGGCCGACCAGATCATCGACACGTCTGAGTTGACGGTCCACCAGCTCCGTCAGGCGTTTGCGGGATTCTCCGGCGTCACTCGTGACGAGAAGACCAAGCTTCCGGTGACGCTGCTCAGTTTTGGGTTCAAACACGGCATTCCCGTGGACGCCGATCTCGTCTTTGATGTGCGGTTTCTCGCAAACCCGCACTTCGTCCCGCGCCTTCGCCCGAAGACGGGCAAGGACCGCGGCGTCATCAGGTTCATGGAGCAGCACGCCGCGACCGGCGAGATGCTGGAGCGGCTCACGGAGCTGCTCAAGTTCCTGATCCCGCAATACGTGGCGGAAGGAAAGAGCTATCTCACGATCGCGATCGGATGCACCGGCGGCCGTCATCGCTCGGTGATGATTGCGGAGGCGTTGAAGAAAACGATTGCCGGAATGCCCGGTGCGCGGGTGCGCGTGCAACACCGGGATATACGGCACAAGCCATAGAGGTGCACGAGATGATTGGCGTCGTCGTTGTCACTCACGGTCAGTTGGCGAACGAGCTGGTGAAAGCGACAAAGACGATCGTCGGCGATCTCCCACAGCTGGTCGCGGTCTCGATCGGCTGGCAGGAGGATCCGACGATCGCTCGAGAGGTCATCAAGCAGGCCATCGAGCAGGTGCAGAGTCCGGCGGGTGTGCTCGTGCTGACCGACATGTTCGGCGGCACACCGTCGAATCTGGGCCTGACGTTCCTCGAGGTCAACCGGGTGGAGATCATTACCGGCGTGAACCTGCCGATGCTGATCAAGTTGGCGCACCTGCAGAGTTCATCGGACCTGTTGCGGGTCGCGCGCGAGATGCGCGAGATCGGCCGCAACGCGATTTGGGTCGCGTCGGATTTGCTGCACGCCGAGGTGAAGACGTAGACTCGCATGGTCTCCCGATCTGCGACCGTTGCCAATCGCCTCGGGCTGCACGCGCGGGCGGCCGCACGTTTTGTGCACCTTGCGTCGAGTTTTCAGGCACACGTCCGGGTGACGCGTGGTTCTCAGACGATGGACGGCAAGAGCATCATGGGCATTCTCCTGCTGGCAGCGGCGGCTGGATCGGTGTTGACCGTATCGGCAGACGGCAGCGACGAGCAGGCAGCGATCGACGCGCTCTGCCGCTTCATTGAGACCGGCTTCGGCGAGGACACGTGCAGCGCTTGAGGGGTATCGGCGTCTCGCCGGGCATCGGCGTGGGGCGAGCCGTCATTCTCATCCAGCGGGCGCAGGTTCTGCGGTTTTCAATCCCGCCTTCACTCGTTCATAGCGAAATCGCGCGCCTGGAGGATGCCCGGCGGCGTTCCTCCGAACAGCTTGACCGGATTCAGGTCCGACTGCCGGGCAAGGACCTGGGCGCGCTTTTCGAGGCGCAGCGCCTGATGCTCGTGGATCCGATGCTGGTGCCGCGGGCGGCCGCGCTCGTCGGCGAACAGCAGGTCAATGCCGAGTGGGCGCTCCAGCAGGTGTTCGATCACCTGGCCTCCATCTTCGATTCGGTTGACGACCCGTACCTTCGCGAGCGAAAGGGCGACCTTGCCGATGTGGTCGGACGTTTGCGGATGAATCTGACGCCAGGAGGCTCCGGCTTTCGCGAGGTGCTTGAACAGTGCGAGTCGCCGTGCGTGCTGGTGGCCGACGAACTTCCGCCGTCGGTGGCCGCGCAGCTCGACTGGAGCAAGTTCCAGGCCTTCATCACCAACGCCGGCAGTCGGACGTATCACACGGCCATTCTGGCGCGCTCTCTTCACGTGCCCGCGGTGGTCGGCCTCCACGATGCGACCGAGCGCATTGGCCCCGGCACGCTGATTCTCGTGGACGGCGACAACGGGACGGTATCGATCGACCCGCCAAAGGAAACCCTTGGAGAGAGAGCTGGAACTGGCAGGACTGCGCGCCGAGCCGCGGCGACGAAAACGACGCCGCTGAGAACGGCTGACGGTACGAAGATTCTGATCGAGGCGAACGTCGATCTGCTCGGCGACGCGTCGTTTGCGCGCGAGCAGGGAGCTGAAGGCATCGGGCTGTTCCGGTCGGAACTGCTGCTTGCGGGGCGGCCGGCGGACGAAGTGACCGAGGACATGCAATACGAGGTCTACGCGCAACTACTCGAAGACATGAGGCCGGCGCCCGTCACCATCCGCACGTTCGACATCGACGAAGATCAGCTCGCCAGCGGCGAACAGGCTCGATCGACGCTCTGGTCGACTGGCTACGAAGTGCCGCGTAGCCGGCTTGGCCTTCGGTCCATCAGGTTGACCCTGAAGCGCCGCGAGCTGTTGCGGACGCAGTTACGCGCGCTGGTGCGCGCGGCAGGTCACGGTCACCTGCGCGTGTTGTTTCCATTCGTGTCCGGTATCGACGAGCTCCGCGAAGCGCGCAGCGTGCTGGCGGAGGCCGCTCGGGAGATCCAGGCGCGCGGTGTCGAGCCGCGGCCTTTGCTCGTTGGCGTCATGATCGAAGTGCCATCGGCCGCCCTGACGGCCGATCTGCTCGCGGCGGAAACTGATTTTCTGACGATCGGGAGCAACGATCTCATTCAGTGCTGTCTGGCCGTCGATCGCACCGATGAGCGGGTGTCGCACTTGTACGAGCCGCTGCATCCGGCTATTCTGAGGCTGATTCGGCACGTCCGGCGGGCCGCCTCGCGTCGTGGTGTGCCGCTGTCGATCTGCGGCGAGATGGCCTCGGACCCGGCGGTCCTCGCGCTGCTGGTCGGCATGGGATTGAGGCAGTTCAGCATGACGCCCGCGGCGATACCCGTGGCGCAGCGAGTAATTCAGGATCTCGACTCGCGCGACTTGCGGAACGTGGCCGCACGCGCGCTTCGGTTGGGCAGTGCGATTGAAATCGAACAGTTTCTGACCGAGTCGCTCGCAGGCTCGAAGGTTCCGGAGGTTGAGTGAAGAACGACATCGCCAAGATCGACAAGCCGTGGGGCTATGAGCTGCACTGGGCCAGGACGGATCGCTATGTGGGTAAGGTCCTTCATGTGAAGGCCGGTTACGCGCTGAGCCTGCAGTACCACAACGTGAAGGACGAGACGATCTTTCTCTGGACGGGGAAGATTGCCTTCGAGATTCAGGAAGGCGAGAGGATGGTGACGCGCGAGATGCTGCCGGGCGAGAGCGTGCACATCACGCCGCACACGATTCACCGCATGACCGCGATCGAAGACAGCGATATCTTCGAGGTGTCTACTCCCGAGCTGGACGACGTGGTGCGACTGGAGGACAGATACGGGAGGAAGTGAGAATTGAAGATTGACGCATTGGAACATTGGAGCATTGCAACAATGCTGCAATGCGTCAATCTTCAATAGAGCGTCACACGGGTTATGTATACCTGTTCCGTGAAAATCAGGTAGCAAGGAACGTAAAGAACACCCGCCTGGCAGCCGACAACGAGAGCGGCGACGCGGTGAACTAACGGCCCAACAATCCTTGCAGCCGACGGCGCCGGTGCGATTATGGCCGCCTCGGCTGAAGCGGCTCGTTAGTCGCGATAAACGTCGCAGTGCTTGCCGATGCCCGCCACCCCATCGATCATGCTTAACGTAGGCGACTCAGGCGGGACATATCCGGCTCGCCGGCGATATGCGCCACGTGACGAAGAATGACGCGGGTCGGCTTGGCAAAAGACACGAGACTTCTGCGCCGGGCTTTGTCCTACCACAACGCCTTGCCCACGGGACATCCTAGCCAAAGCCACCCCATGATGGTGCCCACGATGACAATCCCTATGATGTTGCGCGGACTGAGACTGGCGAATATCGCCGGCGAATTCGCAATCTGCAACGATTTGTACTTGCCAATAGGCCGTGTTAGGAGCTCACGGTTGCAATGTTTACAGACGACTGCCGTGTCATGAATCTCTATCGCGCAGAATGGGCACTTCATTGCGCTCTCCTATTTGCGTTATCG
>JAMQPK010000006.1 GCA_023717525.1 Vicinamibacterales bacterium
GAACGCGAAGTTCGAGGAGCTCGCGGCCAACAATCACCAGAGGACCATCGTGTTGCGCGCGCCGCGCGGCGTCATGTTCGACCGCGAGGGGCGCGTGCTTGTCGAAAACCGCAGTTCGTTCACCATCTCCATCGTCCGCGAGCACACCAAAGATTTAGACCGCACGGTGCGCGTGCTGTCGGAGGTGGCGGGCATCGATCAGAAGTGGCTGCAGGCGGAAGTGAACCGGCACCGCCGCGAGCCGACGTACCAGCCGATTGTGGTTGTGAATGACGCCTCGCTCGCGCAGGTCGCCGCGGTGATGGCGCGGCGCCTCGACACCGAGCTTCCCGATGTGGTTGTCGAGGAAGTGCCCACGCGACGGTATCGCGACGAGCTGGCAGCGCATCTGTTTGGTTATGTCGGGGAGGCGAGCGAGGGAGAGGTCGCCAGCCAGGGCGTGCAGAGCGGCACCATCGTCGGCAAATCGGGTGTGGAGCGTGTGTACAACAGGCTGCTGATGGGCGAGGACGGCGCGCGGCGCGTCGTCGTCAACAGCGTGGGGCGTGAAATCCGGCCGCTCGAAGAGATTCCGGCGAGCGAAGGGCGCCGTGTGCAGCTGACGGTCGACATGGATCTTCAGCGCGCCGCCGAAGAGGGGTTCAAGGCCGGGGGTTTCAACGGCGCAGCCGTCGTGCTCGATCCGAATTCAGGTGAGGTGCTGGCCTTCACGAGCCTGCCGGCGTACGACCCGAACGATTTTGCGTCGGGTATCGATCCCGCGATCTGGAACGCTCTGAACACCGACAAGCAGAAGCCGCTGATGAACCGCGCGATACAGGGCACGTACTCGCCAGGTTCGACGTTCAAGATCGTGGTGGCTACGGCGGCGCTCGAAGAGGGAATCATCACGCCGGATTTTCATGTGTCGTGCGGCGGTGGTGCCAACTTCTACGGCCGCTTCTTCCAGTGCTGGAAGAAGGGCGGGCACGGCAGTGTGAACCTCCCGCGCGCGATCGAGCAATCCTGCAACGTCTTTTTCTACACGGTCGGCAACATGCTCGGCGTCGACAAGATCCACAAGTGGGCGTCCCTCCTTGGGCTTGGAGAAAAGACCGGCATCGACTTGCCGAACGAGGTGTCTGGCCTTGTCCCCTCGACGGAATGGAAGAAGGCGCGTACCGGCGAGAAGTGGTACGCGGGTGAAACGATTTCCGTGTCGATCGGCCAGGGTCAGGTTTCGATCACGCCGGTGTCGCTGGCCGTCATGATGGCGACCGTCGCGAACGGTGGCACGCGATACGTGCCGCACCTGCTCAAGGCCATCGACGAGGGCAGTGGGTGGAGGCCTGTGCCTCCTCCGCCACCGAAATCGACGGTGCACATGAAGCAGGAAACCATCGATGCGATTCACAACGGCCTTTTCCTGGTCGTCAACGGAGCAGGCACCGGCGGGCGGGCCCGGATTCAGGGCAAGGACGTGTCTGGCAAGACGGGTACGGCGCAGGTGATATCGCTCACCGGCGGCAGGCAGGCGATGGGGCACACCGATCGCGATCTGCGCGACCACGGATGGTTCGTGTTCTTCGCTCCGCGCGACAATCCGCAGATTGCGGGAGTGATTTTCGGCGAGCATGCCGAGCATGGCGCCAGCGCCGCACCCATCGCCAAGCATGTAATGGAGACCTTCTTCGCGAAGAAGGAAGGCCTTCCGCTGCCGAAGTTGAACATGCCGGCGCCGATTCCCGATCCCGAGGGCCCGACGCCAGACCCCGTCCCCGTGGCGCCGCCGCGAGGCACGATTGCACGATTGAACTGAGCATGTTCGAACGCCGCCTCTATCACCACCTCGATTGGCTCCTTCTCGGCGCGATGCTGACGCTGTGCTGCGTCGGCGTCGCGATGATCTACAGCACAACCGGCACCACCAGCCCACGCCTCGCGTGGACGCAGATCTATGCCATGGTCATTGGGGTGGCGGCGTTCATGGTGTGCGTCAGCATCGACTACCGTGCCCTCACGGACAAGTCGCATTTCATCTACCTGGTTCTCATCGCCCTGTTGCTCTACGTGCTGCTCTTCGGTACGGTGGCCGGCGGCGCGCGGCGCTGGATTTCGCTGGGGGCCTTCAACCTTCAACCCTCCGAGTTTGCCAAGGTCGGCGTGGCGCTGGTGCTCGCGAAGTTCTTTGGTGAGAACCGGCGCGGAGCGCCGACAACGGGCGACCTGGCGATCGGAGGCCTTCTTGCGGCGGTGCCGCTCGTGCTGATTGCGCGCGAGCCGGACCTCGGCACGGCCGTGACCATCCTGCCGATTTTTCTCGGGATTGCATACGTGGCCGGGATGCGCCTGCGCATCCTCGGCATCCTCGCGGTGGTGGCGATTGTGGCGGCACCCGTCGCGTGGAACTTCGCGCTGAAGGACTATCAGAAAGGCCGCATCGAGACATTTCTCGATCCGTCGCAGGATCCGAAGGGCGCCGGGTACCAGCAGATTCAGGCGCAGATCACGGTCGGGTCGGGCGGCTTGTGGGGCAAGGGATTCCAGAAGGGCACGCAGGGACAGCTCCGGTTCCTGCCGGTCGCCCACAACGATTTCATTTTCTCCGTGCTGGCGGAGGAACAGGGGTTTGCCGGAGTGCTGGCGGTGCTGAGCCTGTACTTGCTCGTGATATGGCGCGCGCTCGATGCGGCCCGTCTTGCCAAGGATCGGCTGGGCGTCTATCTCGTGCTGGGATTGCTGGCCAGCTTCACGTTTCAGGTGATTTACAACATTACGATGTCGGCCGGCCTGGCGCCGGTCAAGGGTTTGACGCTTCCGCTGATGAGCTACGGAGGTTCGTCGATGATTGCCACACTGGCGACCTTCGGCCTCATCCAGAACGTCCGGATGCGTCGGTTTACTAATTAGCGTCCACTGGACGCGACGGATCAACGTATGGGCTTCCTACGCCACGCACTCGTGACGCTCATTCGCGCGATGTACTCCATCGCGGCTGTTGATCCGCATGGGAGTTTCGCGAATGCAGAAGGAAATGATTATTCAGTCGAATGGCCACGAAACGCAGGTGGCCATTCTCGAGGAAGATCTCGTCACCGAGATGTTCGTCGAGCGCGAACGGCAGCGCGGCGTCGTCGGCAACATCTACAAGGGCCGGGTATCGAAAGTGCTGCCCGGCATGCAATGCGCGTTCATTGACATCGGCCTCGAGCGCGACGGCTTTCTCTACGTCTCGGACGTCGTCGACACGATTGAAGAGTTCGACAAGATCGAGGGCGAAGACGAAGAGAAGGACGAGTCGTCCGGCGGCGGCGGTGGTGGAGGCCGGGGTCGCGGTGGCCGGGACCGCGAGCATGGTCCCCAGCCCAAGATCGAAGAGCTCCTGAAGGAAGGCCAGGAGATCGTCGTCCAGGTGGCCAAGGAGCCGCTGGGCACCAAGGGTGCGCGCCTGACGTCGCATGCGACACTCGCGGGCCGCTTCCTGGTCTTCATGCCGACCGTCGATCACGTTGGCGTCTCCAGAAAAATCGAGTCACGCGAAGAGCGCAACCGCCTGCGCGGCATCGTGCGCAAGTTCCGCGAGGACCACGGATTCGGCGGCGGCGTCATCATCCGAACCGCGGCCGGTGGCCGTCCGGAAGCCGACATCCTGAGCGATCTCGAGTACTTCAACGGCATCTGGAAGGAAACGCGCCACAAGTTCGAGACCGCGCGCGCGCCGTCGGCGATCTACCGCGAGCAGAGCCTGGTGGCGAAGCTGCTCCGCGATCTGCTGACGGAGGAGTTTTCGGCCATCCGCATCGACAACCCGCAGGAACACAAGCACGTCATGGACTTGATCCAGCGCATCATGCCGAACCTGGCTGGGCGCGTGAAGCTGTACACGAAGGACTACCCGATTTTCGAGGAATACGGCGTCCAGGCAGAGATCGACAAGGCGTTGAAGAGCAAGGTGTGGCTGAAGTCCGGCGGGTCGATCGTCATCAACCAGACCGAAGCGCTCGTAGCCATTGACGTCAACACGGGACGGTATGTCGGCAAGCGTACCGGCCGTCTCGAAGACACCATCGTCAAGACCAACCTCGAGGCGATCAAGGAAATCGTCCGGCAGATCCGGCTGCGCGACCTCGGCGGCATCATCGTCCTCGACTTCATCGACATGGAAGAGCGGAAGAACCGCCAGAAGGTGTTCCAGGCCGTCGAGGCCGAACTGAAGAAGGATCGTTCGCCGTCGAAGATTCTGCAGGTCTCCGACTTCGGTCTCGTGATCGTGACCCGCAAGCGCGTCAAGCAAAGCCTCGAGCGCGTGTTGACGGAGCCGTGCCCGTACTGTTCGGGAACGGGCGTCATCAAGTCGAGTTCAACGATCTGCTACGAGATTCTTTCCGAAGTAAAGAAGATCGGCTCCGAGCTGAACGGCCACGGTGTGGTCTTGCGGGTGAACCCCGAGATCGCCCGGGCGCTCAGGGAAGAAGAACGGGCCGTCATGGCGGATCTGAAGCACGCGCTCGGCAAGGACATCGTCATCAAGCCGGACACGCACCTGCATCATGAGCAGTTCGATGTGATGGCGCAGTAGAAGGCTTCAGGCTTCGGGCTTTGGGCTTTGGGGCTGGATTGAGATGAAATCCGCAATCGTCGCGCTATGGCTCCTCGCGGCGGCGGTCACCCGGGTATCGGCTTCCGATCGAAGGGAGTCGGGTGGGCGCTTTTTGTATTTCTCGGGTCGTCGAATGGCGTGTTTCAGGTGCTGCGATTAGAGGGAGATGCGAAAACGCCCGCTCAGGGTTTCGGCGTCGCGTTGGTGGAACCAGGAAAACATCAGACTGCGTGCGGCAAGGGGTACTGGAATTGCCGTCGAGATGAGCCCGATATGCTGACCCTTCGCTCCTCCGGTATCGAATTCTTCCAATACGAAGGTGCCAGCTCGATTTTCTGGTGGGATAGTAGTGCGCGACGATTTCGGCGGACGGCTATCAGCGACTAGTCTCCCACGCCATCGTGCCAACTCGGTCCGGACCGAGTTGCGTGCCCGGGCTTAGCGCTCAATATGGTCGGCTGATTCCTGGCGACCGCCAGAGAATCACTTTCGAAACTATTCGTGCGGCTGATAGGAACGGGGCGAGATAGCGCAGCCAAGCGGCCGTGCTTGTGCACCGTCAGTTTCGGCCGCGAGGCTGCGCTATCTCGTCCCGATCCTACAAGCTCAGCCAGTAATTCATCTTCACCACAAACACACGGTTGCCGGGAGCACCGAACGTGTCAGCGAGATCCCGGAAAGGCGAGTACACCCCCGGGCGCGATTCATCAGACGTTGCCGTGTTCCAGACGACGTAGAGCGTGCTGCCGCGCATGTACTCCCAGCGCAGGACGACGTTGCTGCGCAGCGATTTGCGGTTGAAGTCCGGATTGTCCTCGATGGTGACGGGGATGAAGTCGAAGGACATCGGGCGAGCCAGTTTTCGGATGTCCGTGTAGTCGCCAACCGCCACGAACGGCTGCATGTAGACCTCGAGCGTCAGGTCGCGCGAGAACGCGTAGATGCCTCGTGCCGTGATGTTGACGACATTTCGCTTCAGCGTGCCGTAGACGCTATCCTCGATGCCGTCGCCGTCCGCATCGGTGTTGTCGATCCACTGCGCCGAGTCCAGCGCGCGTGTGATGCCGGTGCTGATGGTCGTCTGCAGCCTGCCAGAGGGCTGAAGCCGCAGGTTCACGTTGAAGTTCCGCTGCGAGCCGCCCTCGACATCATGGTTGCCGTTCGTGTTGAATCCGATACCCCACCGCTTGCGTGAATCGGTATTGATGTTGAAGTTGTTGAAGTATCGCCTCGGCTTCACGATGGTCGGTCCGCCTCGGGCATCGAGGTCGTCGTAGAACTGGAAGTTCACATCGCCACCGTAGCCGATGTACCAATAATTCCGAAGCTGCGTCTCTGTATACCAGTTGATGTTCTCGTTGATTGAGAGCCCGTCGGAGTTCCATTGCTTGTTTGCGTAGAAATAGGCGCTCGATCGCCGCAGGAACTTCCAGGGGTCCGCCTGCGTGCCGCGCAGACCGCCGTAGAGCCAGTTCTTGTCGACCCTCGAGTTCATGAACCCGAGATCAGTGTTCTGGAAATTCTTGCCGACGTGATCGAAGTGGCCGTCGATCCCCAGTCGCTTGCCGATGTACGAGAAGTTGGTGACCGCGGTGACGTCGCTCTTGGGGACGCCATCGACCGGCGCATGGGACGCATACAACCCGGAGTTCCAGCTGTACAGGTTCTGATGCCAGCGCAGATTGACGTCTGTGCCGCCGGTAAACGCATCGAAGTCCTTCTCGCGGACGACCGATGTCGCCATGGCGGCGACCGTCGATGTGCCGTTCAAGATATCGCGCTGCAGGCGGCCGACTCCGTACATGGTCGACGGTTCGATCAGTCGTGTGTCTCGCCTCACGGACTCCACACCGTTCGCATCGGTCGTCGTGATGTCGACGACGGCGTATTCGCGCGCCGTCACGGCCCCGAGCCCGCCGTAGGTCCACCCATTCGACTTTCCACTGACTTTCGTGGCTGCGAGGATCGTGGTCTGATCCGGCTTGCTGACCAGCTCTTCGTTGTCGGCAAGATCGAAGTGACCGGGCGTCGCGCCGATACGCCGAGAGTGGAACATTGGAAACTGACCGAACGGCGACTGAAACGCGCGGCTGTCTTCGAGAAAGAACGGCCGCTTCTCGGGGAAGAATGTCTCGAATATCGACAGGTTCAACACGGCCGGATCGAGCTCGACCTGCCCGAAGTCGGGGTTGACGGTCGCCGACAGCGTCGTCGACGTGCCCAACCCAACGCGCATATCCAGGCCTGCGCTGATGCCGTAGGTATCGTCGCCGCCATCGCTGTTGCCTTCCGCCTTGGCCAGCGAGAAGGGCAGCAGCTCGACGCGTCGGGGAGGAGAAAGCCGATCCTCGAATACGAGCGTGCCGAAACGCGAGACGTTGCCTTGAGTTCCTCGTGGAGCGCCGTTCCAGAGGTCCCATTCCCCGGTTTGGCGAATGTCGCGCCGCACCTGAAACCCCCAGGTAGAGCGCTCGCCATCAGGCAGGCTGAAACGAATCTGGGAAAACGGGATTCTGAACTCGGCGTTCCAGCCTTCGGGCGTCACGGTCGTGCCGACTTCCCAGACGGCTTCGTAGTCGTTGTCCTCGCGCGTGTCGTTGAAGAGGGACATGTCACTCTGGACGCCCGACGGATTGGCGGTGAAGACGTACCCGGTGAGCCGGTCGTGCCGCGGATCCAATCCGATCGCGATCTTGTCGCTGGCCGGAATGCTGCCGCGGCGGCCGAGACCGGCGCTGACGCTCTTCGGATCGCGTACATAGCAGCGTGCGGCGACGTATAAATAGCGATCGTCGTATGCCACCTGAATGACGGTCCGTTCCCCGGGCGCCGACATGTTGTCCGGTTCCTGCTGGACGAAATCGTCGATTCGTCCGGCGATACTCCAGATCTCTTCGTCGAACCGGCCGTCGATCTTCGGCGATTCACCGGTGATGCGCGCAGCGCGCAGCTCCTTGCCTTGCGTCTCGGCTAGTGCACTCGTCGACTGGTCAGCCGAGACCGCGGCTCCCAGAACAGAGAGCAGCGCCGTCACCGAGAGCGCGCAAAGACGTGTGGGTGGGAGCATCGGGAGGTTAGACGCGGACGCCGGCGTGTTTGTTGAGTGTCAGATTATCTCCTGACGACCGAAATCTCGCCACTGAAGGTCTGCACCCGCACGGTCGCACTGCGGTCGCCATAGGTGCCGCGCACCGATCGCGGCCCGCGGTTCCTGTCGCGAACGGGTCCCTCGACTGTGACGGCGAAGTCGATCCGGATCTGGCCGCTGAACGTGTTGGCGTCGATTTCAAATCCCGGTTGATCGGCAAGCATCAGGCGAATGTCACCGGAGTGCGATTCGACATCGTACCGTCCTCCCTTCGCGAGCGATCCCCCGAGATCGAACTCCCCGCTCAGCGATCGCGCGCTCACGCGTTCGCCGGCAAATCCGGAAATCCGGGAGTCGCCGCTCACGCTGTTTATGTCGAGGCTTCGAGCCGTCAGAGTCGTTGCCGTCAGATCGCCGCTGATCGTCGAGATCGTCATCGCCGCGTCTCCGCCGCCGCCGGAGATGTCGATGTCGCCGGAGATGGTTTTGACCGAGGCAATGCGCGAGGTTCCGTCCAGCCGGATGTCGCCGCTGACGGCGTTTGCGCGCAGCTCGCCCTTGACGTTCGTCACGAAGATGTCTCCGGAGATTGAATGGAGGTCGAGGGTGCAGTCACTCGGCACCGTAATCTCGAATTCCACTTGGCCAGTTCCCTCCGTGCGCGGCGTCGACTCGACGCGGAGCTCGACACGGTTTCCGGTCGCGGACACCTCGATCTGCGTGTTCGCGAGGCGCCGTTTGGACTCTGCGTCAGAGCCGCTTCGGGCGCGCTTGGTTGCCTTCACGTCGATCTCGCCTGCGCCACCGGCCGTGACCCTGATGTCTCCCGAGACATTCGAAACGAGCAGCGCGGCGCCCGCGCCGACCTTGAAGTTCCTCGCGAATGGCTCGCTGACCTCGGCGCGATCATCGCGCTGCTGAGGAGCGCGCGGCGGCCTCGGCGGACGCGGGGGATCCTGCATCTCGGCGAAGCTCCTCGTGATCTCCTTTGCAAGATTCTTCATCTCGCTCGCCCATTCCCGGGAGAGCTCGTCGGAGAGGCGTGCGTGAAGGTCAGCGAGGTCGAGGTCCAGGTCCAGCTGGAGTTTGTCGAAAGCCGGGGGCGCCGGCGGCGCGATGGGGGGCGTCTGTGCCATACCCGGCGCGGCCAGAAGGAGTGTGATTGCGGTCGTTGTGGAGATCAGCAAGCGTGTGCTCATCATGTTGGATTCCTCAGGATCGCTCGTGCATCAGGGAAATGGTTTCCTGTAAGAGACCGACCTTCATGCGAAGAGCCTCCAGCAGGCTGGTCTGCGCCACGATTGAATCGGGCTGAGTCTTCAAAGCGGTTCGCGAATCGCCAATCGCCTTGTCGGCGGTGGCGAGGCTCTGGGCGATCGCCTCGGCAACCTGCGGATCGAGTCTGGTTCCTCTGTCCGCAGTCAGCTTCTCGAGCGCGGCGATGGCGTTCTCATAATGCTGCTCGGCAAGCTGCAACTCCGATGCGGCATTCGCGAGTTGAGTTGAGGAGTCCTCGGGCACTACGCGGTGTGCCGCCACGTACAGCAAGCTGGCAGCGCCGAGTACCAGCGCGACGGAGGCGGCCATCGCCAGCGTTCTCCAGTCGGTGCGGTGGGCAGCCGGGGAAAAGGCAAGATGCTCGTTGATGGCATCGCGGAGTTGCGGCGATGGCTCGTGGCGCTCCAAGGCAGCTGCCGTGCGGCGAATCTCGACAAAGTCGTCGAACAGTTCCCGGCAAGCGGAGCAGCGGGCCAGGTGCTCGCGGACCGCGGCGTCGTCGGCGGCAGGAAGTGTTCCATCCACCGCGTCGCCGATTCGTTCAGTAAAGAGATCACATGTCATACAGTGGCCGCCAGAAGCTCGCGTAGCCGGAGCCGCGCTTTGTGAACCTGGGATTTCGACGTGCCCTCGCTGATGCCGAGGATGGCCGCGATTTCCTGATGCTGAAACCCTTCGACGTCGTGGAGCAGAAACGCCGCCCGCGCGCCCTCCGGCAGCCGTGCGATTGCCCGCTCCAGATCGATCCGCTTGATATCCTGTCCGCCCGCCGATTGCCGGGCGGGTTCCCCGGGCATCTTGTCGTCGTCCAGGGGTGATGTCGCGAGGCCCGCACGTGTCTGCCGGCTTTTCAGATGGTCGAGGCACCGGTTCATGGCCAGCCGATACAGCCAGGTGCCGATAGCGGCTTCGCCACGGAAATCCGGCAGCTTCCGGTAGACCAGCAGAAAGATCTCCTGAAGCAGATCTTCAGCGTCTGCCCGCGTGCCGCACATCCGCCAGGCCAGATTGAACAGCCGCGTTGCATGCTGCTCGTAGAGTTCGTCAAAGGGCGGAACCGCTGCCGCTCGCACTCAGGGAGCTTAGACGACGCGGGTTGGCATAGGGTTGCTGCATTGAAGATTGGGACATTGGAGCATTGGGACATTACCGGAGCATTGGGACATTAGCGCCGATTTGGAGGATTGCGGCGGGCTGTTCGCAGGGAAGCAGTGAAAATGGCGGTCAGTTCGCCAGCCTCGCGAATCAGGGAGGCGGCCACCTCGGGTGGAGCCAATGCGGTTTTGACAATCAGCCGAAGCCAGAACTCGCTTTCATCCGCTTCTTCGGCAACAGTCGCGAGTTTGGATATGAAGAGTGGGCGCGTGTAGGCTCGGCACGCCGCCCGGTAGTTGGCCGCAACGGAAGTGCCGGAATCTATCAGTTGTTGACCAACTCGCCGTGCTGCCATGGAATGCGGCAACGTTTCACAGAGCCTGACAACCGCAACAGCGAAGCGTTCGGTGCGATCCTGGAGTTCCTGCGACTGAGACATCCACCGCAGCCAAGCACGGCGTGTGCCATGACTAGCGTCTCCCGTTCGTCATTGACTATTGAAAAATCTCCAACAATTGTCCAATGTTCCAATGCAACAATCTTCAATTCTTCAGTCTGTATCGCTTACTTACGAAGTCTCGTACGCGTCCTCCGGATACCAGCACACCCTCTGCGAGCAGTAGATCACGTTTGGTGTGGAGGTCGCGGCCGTAGCCCCCGAGCTTGCCACCGGCGGCGATCACGCGGTGGCATGGGATCGATGTGTCGCGACAGTTGCGCATGATGTTGCCGACCGCGCGCGGCGCCCGAGGTCTGCCGGCGGCCGCCGCGACATCGCCGTATGTCGCGACGCGCCCGTGCGGAATGCGCCGCACGACCGACCGAACCCGCTTGGAAAAATCGTTCATCTGAAATGTCAAATCTGAAATCTGAAAATTTGCGTCAAATTTCATATTTCAAATTTCATATTTCAAATCCAACTAGAGGATCACCCGCAAGCCTCCGCCCGCATGAAGCCCGCCAGCCTCAACCTTGAAGGGCGCTCCGCCCGTTGGCGTGAAGGTCTTCTCGCCGTGGGCGTACCGAAACAGCAATCCGAGGCCCACGTGTTTCGAGAAGCGCCACGTCATGTCGACGCCGACGTTGTAACCGATGATGATCTCGTTGAACGTGGCAGTGGTGGCGCCCGCGAAGGCGAAAGTGTCGTAGGGATACACCTCTTTGTCGAGCCCCAGCGTCAGCGCGGTCACATACGTCTGCTCGGTGTTGAAGATAGACGGCCCCCCGAACGCGCTGAACTCCAGACCTGCGGCCGCTGGCGCCGTCCAGGACGCCTGGAAATGCTCTGCGGTTTCCCTTCGATGGATATTGACGACGTCGCCCGTCACAGTCCGTTTCTGATTGAACAAGAGCGGGTGCGGGACATCCCCGGTCACCGAACCGGTGTCGGTGCTGTCGATGAACGAGACCGACATCCCCGCATGAAGCCGGCGGTACACGCGCACGGCCACGCCAGCGTCGAAGAACGGCAGTTTCGGAACGGTGCTCGTGAGCGTGAACGATCCTGTTTCGAAATACTGGTCGAACGTCTGGGTGTCTTCGAATGTCACGGTCGTCGCCTGCATACCGCCGTTCACCGAGATGCGCATGAATTCCTGCGTGCGCGGTCCACGGCGGGGCGGTGTCCGGGTTTGGGCGTGAGTCGATCCGGCGAGGAGAACCAGGGCGATGGTGGTCGCGGCGACGAGCGGGATGCGCACTAGTTCACCCCCACGGCCGACCAGGCGGCGGCGACCTGATTGCGCTCGTTGCTGCCGGAGCCGTACAAGTCCGTAGCTGCCTGCAGGGTTGCCGCCCGCGCATCGGTGAATTTCGAGTTCGGACCCATCAGGAAGACCCAGCCCCTATAGAAGATTCGCTCCATACGCTCCAGGTTGTTCATGCCTACGCCGGTGACCGTCTGCCCGGAGACGCGATTGCGTCCGCCCGCCACGGCCAGGTAGAAAGCATGAGTGGCGATCGTCAGATTGAAGTGCACGCCCCCGTTGTCGATGTCGGTCCCGATGAAGCGACGCAGCGAATAGTGGTCCGGATCGCCGACGGCGTTCGGGTTGTTCAGCGATCGCAGGTAACCCGGAAAGCCGATCACCGCATCTTCGGCGATAAGCCAGTCGGCTTTTTCAGGGCCGCTGCCGACGGGTTGATAGAAGTACTCGATCGAGGCGCCCATGATGTCCGAGAACGCTTCGTTCAGTGCACCCGGCTCGTCTTCATAGACGAGGCTCGAGCTGAACTCCGTGACGCCATGGCTCATCTCGTGGGCGACGACGTCGAGGGCTCCAGCCAGATAGTTGAAGAACCTGCCGTCGCCGTCGCCGTACACCATCAACCCATCGCAGCAGAAGAACGCGTTGTTGATGAACGTGCCGACGATGTCGGGCGGTTGCACGCCGGCCTGCGATCGCGCCAGCGGATGGACGATGCCGTCGATTTCCAGATTGTGATCGTCGAGCCCGCGCCGCCCGTACCGCTTGAAATAGTAGTCGTGGACCCAGCCCTGGTAGACGTGCGCGTCGACCGTCGGACCGTCGTTCCAGACGTTGTCGCTATCGGTCGCGATGTCGGAGTTGAACAGCAGGCCCGTCGCAAGAAACGCATTCAGCCGTGAAGCGCTTCCTCTGAAGTCGAATGTATTCGCAGATGCAGGACGCAGGAGATCGACCGCCCGGAACGTCGAGTTCGAGGAGTCCGTGCTCATCTTGCGCAGACCGCCGAGCACGCCGGTGCCCTGGCCGATCGTCGTGGATGTCTGAATTGTGCTGAACGAGCGCACCAGTTCGCCGGTCTTCGCGTCGACGTCGATCCGCCGGACGTCCCAGTCACTTCTGACGTCCATGCTGTACACGAGCCGGTATGCGTTGTCGGCGACCGGCAGAACGCCGAGGGTCGCATCGCCATGCACATTTGCGCCCGATGGAGACGCGGCCAGCGCGATCGTACTCGCGCGCTGCGGCGAGATCTGGGCCGTGACGTCGAGATCGAGCCCTTCGTAGACGCGCCCGCTCACACTGACAATCGAACGGCCGTCCATCTGCCGGGCGACCTGGCCGCCGAACACCGGGACGCCCTTGTACATCTGCTTCAGCCGTTCGTGCGCCCGTCCCGCGATCATCGTGTCTTCCTGGCGGCTCGCGATGTCGAGTTCGCCAACGCGGAGCATCCCGTCCATGCGAGTGAGGGCGGCTGGAAGCGTCGCAGCGGCACCTTCGACGCCGAGCGATCGACCCCGCTCCGGAAATGCTGCAGACTGGCCCGTCAGTCGAGAGCCGCCTGCGAAGAGCGTGACGGCAACGATCGCGGCGCAGAGAACGACTTTGTGAAAACCCGGCATTGACGCTCCTATTATCGGGTAGTTGTGGAAATCTCAGATGAACGTGAACGGGTCGATGCCGTAGTCGGCGGGATTCAATGGGGCCGACACCGACGAACCGCGGCGGCTGCCTGCTTCCATCTCCCACAGATTGACGTCTCGCGGCAGTTCGAGGCGCGTGCCGTCGGCGGAAATCAGAATTCTGACCTTGGGCCGATGCGGATCTGGCGCGTGCGTCTGCAGCACGATGGCGATCTCGCCGGTGTCGAGCTTCACGAGATTGCCCACCGGGTAGATGCCCACCAGCTGCACGAATCGGCGCACGAGATTCTGATCGAACTGCGAACCGTCGTTGCGCTGCAGAACCAGCAGAATGCGCTCGGATGGAAACGCCTGCTGATACTTCCGCTGCGATCGCATCGCGTCGTAGACGTCGGCGATGCCGCAGAGCATCGTCGCCAGGTTCAATCCGTTACGTGACACGGCGGGATAGCCCGTGCCGTCGATCCGGAGGTGATGTTCGAAGGCGACAACCGGCGCAAGCGCCGGGATATCGGGCGTGGCTCGGAGAATCTCCGCGCCATCGACCGTATGCCGCTTCATGATCGTGAATTCCTCGTCGGTCAGCTTGTCGGGCTTGTTCAGAATTTCGCTCGGTGTCTTCACCTTGCCGATGTCGTGCATCAGCGCGGCCAGACCGAATTCGCGCAGTTGCGGCCCTTCGATTCCGAGCCCGCGCGCCTGGGCCATGGTGAGGATGGCGACGTTCACCATGTGGGTGAACGTGTAGTTGTCGTAGTCCTTCAGGGCCGTCAGGGCCAGCAGGGCAGGGCGGTTCTGCAGCACCGCATGCGCGAGGCCGTCGATCATATTCTGCGCGGCCGAAGGGTCTGGGCGCTCCTCGCTTCTCGCGCTCTCCCAGACCATGCTGGCCACCGACACCGCCTCGGCGTAGAGGCGGCGGATCGTCGCCGCGTCGCTGCCGGCGTCCGGCGCCTGTTCGGTCATGGTCACGCGGCCGACATGGATGTTCTGCGAGTCGAGCTGACCGGCGGCGTTCTGTTCCTTGCTTGGAAGCTTCTCGAGTTGCCCGAACTTGATGACGAAGGCTTTCAGCTCTTCTGCGCTGACGTCCCTGGCGATCGTGATGCGCTCGACGCCGAGCGCCGTCAGGCGCCTGATCAACTCGCCCATCGATGCGCTGGCTTTGCTCATCGGCAGATCACCGACGATGAGCTCTTCTTCGAGGATACCGATGACGACCGTCGCTTCGTGCTCGTGCAGGGCGCGGAGCACGTCGGCCAGCGAATCGAGGTTGCGCGTGACAATCGGGTGATTCGGCGCGTAGAGGTGCACACCCCTGAGCGCAGCACCGAAGCGGCGCAGGAGATCGTCGGACAGTTGGGTGCGCGTCGTGGCGTCCAGCATCTACTTTGTAATGGCTTTCACGACAGAGCGAACCCCGCGAGGGCCAGTCGCGGCCGCGTTCTGGAGCACGTGCTGAGCCTTCGGTGTACCGACCTGGCGCAGCGCAATGGCCGCCGTCCGGCGCAACTCGGCGGTTCGGAGCGGCGCCCACCATTCCCCGGCATAGAGCGCTTCCTGCAGAAGCTCGACTGCGCCATCCGCTTTCAAGGCGCCAAGCGATTCGATCGCTCGCAGGTACACAGCACGAAGCGGTCCCTTCCGATCGATATTGCGAACGATGTATTCAAAGAGGGGAATGGCGCGCTCGTTGCGCATTGCGGTCAGCGCGCTCGTGAGGGTCTCACGGGTACGATCAGTGCCAGAGACCAGGGCTTTTTGTAGTTCCGCGTACGCGTCTTCAGTGCCAATCAGCAGGATGGCGCGGACCGCTTCGCGCTGAACGTGCGGCTCGGCATCGCCCAGAAGCGCCGTAAGGTCGGGAAGCGCCTCGGATCCGCCGAACTCGCGCAGCAGATACACAGCCGTTCGACGCACGGCAGGATTGGCCGACGACTTCAGGCGTTCGACCGACTGGCGGCCAGCGGCGCCAAAGCCCAGCAGCAATTCGGTCAGGCGCTGCCGCGCGCCGGTTCGCTTTTCAACGGCGAGCCCTTCAGCGAGCCCTCTGATGACGGATGGCCCGACCGCGTAGCAGAGCGATTTGATCTGCTCGAAGGTCTGGTCGTCCACAGTTCTGAGGTGCGTCGTGACGTGCACCATCATTGCTCCCTGGACAAGCGTGTGGAACGCCGACTCCGCGGCAGGCTTGTTCGCGGTCGCGTTCTTGATCTCTGCCGCCATCGCGGCAATCAATTGCGAGGCCGCGTCGATGTCGCCGACGAGCAGAAGATCTTCGATATGGCTGATTGCCGGGGCGGTCACCCGGCGCCATCGCTCGGGGTCCGTTTCAATCCTGAGGAGATCCAGCAGCAGCTGCAGGTCGAGTGCGCGCACTTCCGACGGGCCGACCGAGGTGACCCATGCGCTGATTCGTTCCGGGGGATCGTCCGAGACGCGCTCGACGTCGATCGCCTTGCTGCGCGCCCCCATCAGCTCCTGCGCGTACGACTGCGAGACGAACTCCTCGTCGCTGTACGACGTGAGCATGTCGGCGGCGTTCTTCCACGTTTCGAGAAATCCCTCGCTCGCGCCGAGCGGCGTCTCGGCGACTTCCGCGCGGGCAATCTCCAGAAGCGCCGGACGGCGCTCTTTGTCCGGCACGAGCGCCTGGAAAGCCTGCGCCAGACGGGTCGTGGCGCCGTTCTGCGCCACGACACTGCGGGCGACGAATCCTCCGACGGTTTCGTCCGTCATACGGCCAGCTACCTGAAGCACGAGGTCGGCAGCGGCATCGGCGCGTCCGGGATCGGTGGAGAGGAGCTCGAGGAGCAGGTCGGGCGATAACTTGCCGAATCCTCCCGCGAGGTTTTCAAGAAGCGGCCCAAGCTTGCCTGGGTCCGTTTTGGCAACCATATCGACGACGCCGCGCAGCATGCGCAGAAGCGCCGCCGCCTTGGAACCGGTCGATGCGCCGTCGTTCTCCTCGAGCGCCATCACAAACTCGCTGAATCGATCGGCGCTGAGGCAGACGTCGACCAGGCCTTTCAGCGTTTCATCGTCTAGCGGTGAGTCCAGGTTCAGGCAGGCGCGAATGATGTCGTCCCAGTCCGTGACGTCCTGTCCTTTACCGCGATCGAGGAGGATATCGGCGTAGTCAATCTCGGCAATGCTCAGATGGCTGCGTCCCGTCGCGCCCCAGAGGCGGCTCACCCCTCCGCCTGCGCGTATTTCGTCGAGCGGCTTGGCGAGGAGCAACAGGAAGGGCAGCCACGCATCCGGGTCCGCGCTCGAATGCACGGTCAGAATCCCGATCATGTGCTCGTGAAAGAGCTCTGCCGTTTCGCGAATGGCCTGGTCAGGGCGTGCAACGGCCGCGCCGTTCAGCAGCAGGTTGTCTGGCACCACGCCCAGCGCCACAGGGCCGCCGGTGGTCATGCGCCCTGCAGCGTCGACGAGCCGGCCCATGGAAAGCCTGATAGCCGGGTGCGTTGGGGGGTACAGCGTCACGGCGCGCGCGGCGGCTTTGCAAGCGCGTGCAAAATCGGTAAGCCGGCCCGTGGCTTCCTGGTCGAGCTGTGGGTGTTCCTTTTCCTGCGTCGTCATCTGACAAACATGCAAGACACGATTCTTGGATATTATCGTCGCTGATGCGGTCGGTCGATATCATCCTCAAGAAGCGCGACGGTGGAGTCCTGGGACCGGACGAGATCGAGTTCTTCGTCCATGGCGTCGCCTCTGGCTCCCTGCCCGACTACCAGGCCTCGGCACTGCTGATGGCCATCCTCCTTCGGGGTATGACGCCCGAAGAGACGACGAACCTGACCGATGCCATGATTCGGTCTGGCTCGCGCCTCGACCTGTCCGATATTTCCGGCCCGAAAGTCGACAAGCACAGCACAGGAGGGGTTGGCGACAAGAGCTCGCTCGTCATTGCGCCGATCGTCGCGGCGTGTGGCGCGCTCGTGCCGATGATGTCCGGACGCGGGCTCGGCCACACAGGCGGAACGCTCGACAAGCTCGAATCGATCCCCGGCTTCCGGACGAACCTCTCGATTCCGGAAATGAAAGCGTCGCTGGCGGCCGTCGGCTGTGCGTTGATTGGACAGAGCTCGGCCATCGCACCGGCAGACAAGAAGCTCTACGCGCTGCGAGACGTGACGGGCACGATCGAAAGCATTCCCCTCATTTCGGCGTCCATCATGAGCAAGAAGATCGCCGAAGGCACCGATGCGCTGGTCCTCGATGTGAAGACCGGAGCCGGCGCCTTCATGAAGACACACGCCGAGGCGCGCGCGCTTGCAGAGTCGCTCGTCCGAATCGGCAAATCGTTCGGCGTGAAGACGCAGGCCGTCATTACCGCGATGGACTGGCCGATCGGCCGTGCCGTCGGCAACGCCAACGAAGTGATCGAGTCGATCGAGACGCTGAAAGGCCGCGGCCCTGTCGATCTCGTGGAAGGGTCTCTCGACCTCGCAGAGCGGATGTTGGTGTCTGCCGGAGTCGCGAGTGATCGTGCCGGCGCCAAGGCGCTCGCGTGCAGGGCGATTGATTCGGGCTCGGCAGTCGAGAAGTTCAAGGCGATTATCGAGCGTCAGGGCGGAGACCCGCGGGTCGTGGACGACTACAGCCGGCTGCCGAAGGCTCCGAAGGAGCATGTGGTGACGGCGCCGTCCGGAGGCTTCGTGACGGGGCTCGATGCCGGACTCATCGGCCGGGCGTCGGTGATGCTCGGCGGCGGCCGCGACACGGCCGAAGATGCCATTGATCCGGGCGTCGGTATTATTGTCGTCGCGACGGTCGGCGATGCGGTGCAGAAGGGGGACGCGATCCTTCGATTGCACTATCGTGATGCCATGCGCCTGCAGGCCGCGCTCCCGCTAATCGAACAAGGCACACACGTTGGGCCGGTCCGCCGGCCTGCGAAGGATCTGATCGTCGATGAAGTGGTCTAAGGCTCTCCTCTGCCTCGCACCGGCCGTTCTGACCGCTACGGCCTGCGGCCAGCAGAGCTACGCCAGCGACGATAGGTCGAAGCCCCGGGTCGGCATCGTCTTCGACATCGGCGGTAAGGACGACCGGTCGTTCAACGCCGCGGCGTGGAACGGTGTGCGCTGTGCCGAGACGGGCAAGTGGCCCGACGGCAAGGACTGCGGTCGGCCCGGGTTCGGAATCACCCTCCGTGATGTGGAGCCAGGGACGCCGGTCAACATCGAGCCCGGGATGCGGGCCTTCGCCGAACGGAAGTACGACCTCATCATCGGCATCGGCTTTGCGCAGGCGCCCATTATCGAGACTGTCGCCAGGGACTATCCGGACATCCACTTTGCCATTGTCGACGGGGTCAGCGATCTGCCGAACGTCGCGTCGCTGGTATTCAAGGAGCACGAAGGTTCATATCTGGTTGGGATCCTCTCGGCGATGACCACAAAGACCAACACCCTGGGATTCATCGGAGGCATGGATATTGGCCTCATTCACCGGTTCGCCAAAGGATTCGAGCAGGGCGCGAAGTCGGTGAACCCGAACATCCGGGTTATCGAAAACTACGTCGGTGTCACCGACGCCGCCTGGAACAATCCCGGGAAAGGTAAGGAGCTGGCGTTGTCGCAGATCGCCAAAGGTGCGGATGTGATCTTTCCTGCCGCCGGCAACTCGGGCCTTGGGGCGTTCGACGCCGTCGAAGACATGGGCAGGGATGCCAGCGGCCGTGCGACGCATTTCGTGATCGGCGTCGACTCGAACATGAACATGCTGAAGCCAGGTTTCGTGCTGACGAGCATGTTGAAGCGGGTCGATAACGCCGTCTATCAGATCACGCGCGACGTCGTGAACAAGCAGTTCAAGCCGGGATTGCATGTCTTCGGCCTCGAGAGCGACGGCGTCGGCTATGCGATCGACGAGAACAATAAGGATCTGTTGTCGCCCGAGGCCATCAGAGCGGCCGAAGAGGCGAAGAAAAAAATCATTGCCGGAGAAATAAAGGTGACGGACGCGATGTTTCAATGATCGAGCTTCGGAACATCTCCAAGCGGTTCGGCGCCGTCCAGGCCAATGACCACGTCAGCATCAAGGTCGAGCCCGGCACCATCCACGCCATCGTCGGAGAAAATGGAGCAGGGAAGTCGACGGCGATGCGTATCGCGTACGGCTTCTATACCGCCGACGCCGGCGAGATCCTGATCGACGGCCAGGTCCGGCGGATTGGTAGCCCGCAGGACGCCATCGCGCTAGGTATCGGAATGGTGCACCAGCATTTCATGCTGGTCGACACGATGACGGTGGCCGACAACATCGTGCTCGGCGCCGAGCCAGGGTCGCCGCTGTCGCTCGACCTGCAGGAAGCAGATATTCGGATCCGGGCGCTCTCCGCAGAATTCAGACTCTCAGTAGATCCGCATGCTCGCATCGAAGACCTGTCGGTCGGGCAACAGCAGCGCGTCGAATTGTTGAAGGCGCTGTACCGGAAGGCCAGGCTCCTGATCCTCGACGAGCCGACTGCCGTGTTGACGCCGCAGGAGGTCGAAGAGTTCTTCGGCATTCTGCGGGGCATGCGCAAGCAGGGCAAGACCATCGTCATCATCACGCACAAGCTTGCCGAGGTACTGGCGCTCTCCGATGACGTGACGGTGATGCGCGACGGCAAGGTCGTTGGCCGCGTGGAGACGAAGGAGACCAGCGCTGCCGAGCTCGCGCGTCTGATGGTTGGCCGCGATGTCCTTCTGCACGTTCACAAGCCAGAAGCTAAGCCTGGTGCGCAGGTGCTCGGTGTTCGCAATTTATCGGTGAAGACGGCCGCTGGTGCCAAGCCTGTCGACAACGTCACATTCGAGGTTCGTGCCGGAGAGATCGTCGGCGTTGCCGGCGTCGAAGGCAACGGCCAGACCGAGCTGGTCGAGGCCCTCGCAGGGCTTGTCGATCCGCTGCGGGTTTCGGGAGATGTCGATCTCGAAGGCCAAAGTCTGTCGGGGATGAACCCGCGCCGGCGGCGCGAGCGCGGGATTGCTCACATTCCAGAGGATCGGCATCGACGCGGGCTGCTCCTCGAGTTTGCCCTGACCGAGAACGCCATCCTCGGCGTGCACTATCGACGTCCTATCACGATGCTGCCTGGAGACGCCGTCCTCGACGATGGCGAGATCCGGCGGCGGACGGTCGATATCATCAAGCGCTTCGACGTGAGGCCGCCGAATCCCGACCTGCCGGCGCGCGCGCTCTCTGGCGGCAATCAGCAGAAGCTCGTCATCGGCCGGGAGTTCGAGCTGAACCCGAAGCTCCTGCTGGTGTCACAGCCGACACGCGGCGTCGATATTGGCGCCATCGAGTTCATCCACGACAAGCTCGTCAAGCTGCGCGATGGCGGCTGTGCGGTGCTGCTCGTCTCGGCCGAGCTCGAGGAGGTGATGTCGCTGTCGGACCGGCTGCTCATACTTCACAAGGGCAGGATCGCCGGAGAAGTGAACCCGCAGGTTGCGACCGCCGCGGAAGTCGGGCTGTTGATGACGAGGGGCCATTGAGGCTCGCCCGCGAAATGTTCTTTCCGGTGGTGGCGGTGCTGGCCGCTTTCCTTGTTGGGGGTGTGTTCATTCTTGCGATCGGCGAGAGCCCGCTGCAGACCTACAGCCTGCTGATCGGCAGCGCGCTGTGGTGGCCGGATGGCATCGGCTACACGCTGTTCCTTGCGACGCCGCTCATCTTCACAGGCCTCGCGGTATCGGTGGCGTTTCGTGCCGGGTTGTTGAACATCGGTGCGGAGGGCCAGCTCTACGTTGCGGCATTCGCCACTGCGTGGGTCGGCATCGTGTTCGCGAACCTGCCCGCGGCCGTTCTGGTCCCACTCTGCTGTACGGCCGCCGTTGCCGCCGGCGCCATGTGGGGCGCGATTCCGGGAATTCTAAAAGCCCGTTTCGGATCGCATGAAGTGATCAACACGATCATGCTGAACTTCATTGCCGTCGCCTTCGTCAGCTATCTGACGCAATATCACTATCGCACGCCAGGCGACGCGATTCTCGAGACGGCGCCAATCGGCGCGAATGCGCACATCCCGAGACTGGCGCGATTCATTCCGGGATTCCCCGAGCGGATCCCGCTGAACGTCGCGTTTCTTCTGGCTCTGGTCTGCTGTGCGCTCGTGTATTTCTTTCTGTGGCACACCAAATGGGGATACGAGCTCCGGGCCACGGGAAGCAACCCGTCGGCCGCCGAATATGGAGGGATCTCGATTCGCAGGCAAATCGTGCTGGCGATGGCCATCTCCGGCGGGCTGGCCGGCATGGTCGGCATCAACGAGGTGCTCGGCTATCGTCACCGCTACTACGACGGTTTTTCAGACAACTACGGCTTCACAGGCATCGCCGTGGCGCTGCTTGGGCGCAATCATCCCGTCGGGGTCGTCCTGGCGGCATTGCTCTTTGCGGTACTCACGCGCGGCGGCGTGCCGGTAGACGCGTTCACGCAGCACGTCACGAAGGACATCGTGCAGATTCTGCAGGCCACGATCATCCTCTTCGTCGCGGCCGAAGCGTTGTTCCGAGAAGGGCTCAGGCGATGGGTGAAATTCTAAACATCTCGCTCATCTGGTCGGCGGTGCGCCTGTCGACACCACTGGTGCTCGCTGCGCTCGGCGGCATGTTCGCCGAGCGCGCCGGCGTCATCAACATCGCGCTCGAGGGGATGATGCTGGCCGGCGCCTTCACAGCCGCCGCGGTCACCTACACGACCGGCAGCCCGTGGATTGGGTTGACGGCCGGCGTCGCGGCCGGGCTTGCGATCGCATGGGTGCATGCGGTGGCGTCGATTCGCTATCGCGCCGATCAAGTCGTCACGGGTACGGCGATCAACATTCTGATGATCGGCGTCCCGGGCTTTCTGAGCGGCGCTCTGTTCTTGTCGTCGGGCTCGACGCCGCAGATCCCGAAAGAGCACCTCGTGCCGTGGACGCCCATCGTGATGGCCTTTGCGGCGGTGCCGATTAGCTGGTATGTCCTCTACCGCACGCCCTTCGGCTTGCGTCTGCGGGCCGTTGGCGAGAACCCGGAAGCCGCGGATGCTGCCGGCATCCGCGTAGCAGCCGTCCGCTACATCGGCGTCCTGCTGTCGGGCGCATTTGCCGCGCTTGGCGGCGCGTACCTGTCAATAGGGCAGTCGTCGCTCTTTACCCGTAATATGACGTCGGGGCGCGGGTTCATCGCGCTGGCCGCGTTGATCTTCGGGAAGTGGCGGCCGGTGCAGACGATGTTCGCCTGCCTGTTCTTCGGGTTCACCGAAGCGATTACCATCCGCATGCAGGGAGTTGTTAAACTGCCGTCCGGCGAAGACATTCCGGTACAGTTTATTCAGATGGTGCCGTACCTGCTCACGATCGTGGTGCTCGCCGGCTTCATCGGCCACTCTCGACCGCCGCGGGCGCTCGGGCGGCCCTATCAGAAGGAGCGATGAGCGCGATCTCGTACTACGAACAGGTGACGGCGGCGGCCGACGTCATCCGCGGGCAATCGAGCGCCAAGCCGGAGATCGCGGTGATTCTCGGGTCGGGCCTGGGAGACTTTGCGTCGAGTCTTAGCGAGGCGGTGTCGATTCCGTACGCACGGATACCGCACTGGCCCGCCGCGAGCGTCGCGGGCCACGACGGACGGCTGGTGATTGGGAACGTCGCGGGAAGATCGATCGCGGCGCTGGCCGGACGCGCCCACTACTACGAGGGCTACGATCTTCGAACCGTGACCTTCGCCACGCGCGTGCTGGGCGTGCTTGGTGTCCGGACGCTGATCCTGACGAATGCCGCCGGCGGGGTGAATGCGCGGTTCAAGCCGGGATCGCTGATGGTGATCGACGATCACGTCAATCTGATGGGCAGCAATCCGCTGATTGGCCCGAACGACGATCGATTCGGCTCGAGGTTCCCCGACATGACGGCGGTATATTCACAACGCCTTCGCGGTATCGCCGACGAGACGGCGCGCCGGCAGGGGTTCTCGCTCGAGCATGGGGTCTACGCGGCCTGGCACGGGCCGAGCTACGAGACGCCGGCGGAGATTCGGTTTCTGCGCACCGCCGGCGCCGATGCCGTCGGGATGTCGACAGTGCCGGAGGCGATAGTCGCTCGGCATATGGGCATCGACGTGCTCGGGATCTCGTGCATCACGAATTTTGCGGCAGGTGTGCTGCCGCAGCCCTTGAACCACGAGGAAGTGCTCGAGACCGCCCGGAATGTGCGCGGCCGGTTCATCGGATTGCTTGAAGGTATTATCGGCAGGCTTTAATCACGAAAGATGCGTTCTTCTTCCCTGTGAGGTAGCGTGGCTGATCAATCAGTAGTGTCCGTCATAGCGATCGAGATCGCGGCCGACAAGGAGAGCGAGTTTCTCGCGCTCACCGGACAGCTTCAGAGCATGGTGCGGCGCAAGGGATACGGCACGAATCAGCTGCTTCGCGATGGCAGCCATCCGCGGAGGTACTACGACATTCGCATTTGGCGGAACGCCGAAGCGGCTGCGCGCGCGGAAGGGGATGCGGACATCGCGGAGCTCCGCAGGAACCTCGCGAAGCACGTCAGCGCCACGCCGCTGGTCGATGTGGCATGGGCAGTGGAGGTGGGTCTCGCGTCTGCCGGCCCCTGGCAGGAGCGCCGAGCCGCGAACGATCGGCGCCAGGCGCCCGATCGCCGCCGGTATGACGTGGGACGGAAGGAAGGCGATCGCCGCGTTGGCTTCGATCGACGTGTCGGCCCGCGCCGCGGGAGCGATCCGGCTCAGCCAGACCTCATCGAGGTCGCACGCCTTGCCCGCGATCGCGCGCACGCCGCGTACTCGAACTTCAAGGTGGGCGCCGCGATCGAGACGGCCGACGGCCGTATCTTCACCGGGACGAACATCGAAAATGCGACCTACGGCCTCACGATGTGCGCCGAGCGCATCGCCATCTTCAAAGCGGTTTCAGAAGGGTATCGCGCGTTCCGGCGCATTGCGGTGGTCGCCGATACCGATCGACCGACCACGCCCTGCGGCGCGTGCCGCCAGGTGCTATGGGAGTTTGGGGGAAACATCGAGGTGATTCTGGCGGACCTGCAGAAGGTCCGCGCGCGTCATCAGCTGAAAGACCTGCTGCCGCATCCCTTCGACGCACTCTTTCTCGAGTAGCCAGTCTCCATGCTTCCAACCATCGAGTGGAACGACGAAGGCGTCGTGATGATCGACCAGCGCAAGCTGCCGGGCGCCGAGGTATACGTGACGTGCAAGTCGCCGAAGGAAGTGGCCAGGGCCATCAAGACGATGGTCATTCGCGGAGCGCCGGCGATCGGCGTGGCGGCGGCGATGGGGCTTGCGCTTGGCGTTCGGTCCAGCAAAGCCACCGGCACGCAGAAGCTGGCAACCGAGTTCTACAGGGTGTGCGAAGTGATGGCCGCGACGCGGCCGACCGCGGTCAATCTGTTCTGGGCGATCGATCGCATGAAACGCGTGTTTGCCGAGTCGGCCGGCGCCGGTCAATCCGTCGATCAGATCAAGGTCCGCCTGGAGTCCGAAGCGCGGATGATTCACGACGAGGACGTGGCGAGCTGCCGCGCGATGGGCGCGCACGGCGCCACTCTAGTGCCCGAGACGGCCCGGGTGCTGACGCACTGCAACGCCGGTGCGCTGGCGACTGCCGGCTACGGCACCGCCCTTGGGGTGATACGCGGAGCCGTGGAACTGGGCAAGAAGGTCGTCGTGATGGCCGACGAAACGCGCCCGTTCTTACAGGGGGCGCGGCTGACGGCGTGGGAGTTGACCCGCGACGGGATCGACACCACCGTCATTACCGACAACATGTCAGGGGCAATCATGCGTGCCGGGGAGATCGATCTTGTCGTCGTCGGCGCGGATCGCATTGCGGCGAACGGTGACGTGGCGAACAAGATCGGGACCTATACCGTGGCTGTTCTTGCCAAAGAGCACGGTATTCCCTTCTATGTGGCGGCGCCGATTTCGACGATCGACCTCGCGACACCGGACGGATCGACCATCCCAATCGAAGAGCGCAACGCTCGTGAAGTGACGCACGTTGGGCCAACACGCATCACGCCGGCTGCTGCGCACGTGCGCAACCCCGCCTTCGATGTGACACCGAACCGGTATGTGACGGCGATCATTACCGAGAGGGGGATCGCCCGCGCGCCGTACTTCGTGTCGTTGAAGGACCTCGTTACCTTAGAACCTTAGAACCCTAGAACCCTAGAACCCTAGAATTGATGAACGTTTTAGGCATCGAAACTTCGTGCGATGAAACCTCGGCAGCTGTCGTGTCCGAACACGATGGCGTCTGGACGATCGGCTCGAACATCGTGGCGTCTCAGGTGGCCATCCATCGGGAATGGGGAGGTGTGGTCCCCGAACTCGCATCGCGCCAGCACATCAGAGATATCTGTGGCGTCGTCCGGGTGGCGCTCGAGACGGCGAAAATTGATCTCGGTGGCGTCGACGCGATTGCGGTGACGCAAGGGCCCGGCCTCGTCGGATCGCTCCTTGTGGGCGTCTCGTTTGCCAAGTCGCTGGCGCTGTCACTCGAACGGCCGTTGATTCCCGTGCACCACCTGGCGGGCCACATTGAATCGCTCTTCCTTCAACACGGTGCCATCCCTCTTCCGCTTGCCGTGCTTGTCGTCTCTGGAGGCCACACGAGCCTCTACATCGTGGACGAGCCCGGCTCGTATCGCCGCGTCGGCCGCACGCGCGACGATGCCGCCGGCGAGGCTTACGACAAGGTGGCGAAACTGCTGGGCCTGGGATATCCGGGTGGGCCGATTGTCGATACGCTCGCGCGCGCGGGTAACGATGAAGCCATTCACTTTCCGAAGACGCGGATGACCCACGCCGATCGCAACGCGCCGGCGATGAAAGGCGATCTCGATTTCAGTTTCAGCGGGTTGAAGACCGCTGTTCTTCGGCACGTTCGCGAACGGACGGCAGATGGCGGAGCGTTGAAGGACAGCGAGATCGCGGACATTTGTGCGAGCTTCCAGCGGGCTGTCGTTGAGGCGCTGCTCGACAGGCTCTTCGACGCCGCCGATCGCTTCGGTGCCGCCAGCGTGGGCATCGCGGGCGGCGTATCGGCCAACTCGCGCCTGCGCGACGACCTGGGCACGCGCGGCAGGCGCCTCGGCCTTCCGGCCTTTGTGCCGGCGCTATCGCTCTCGACCGACAACGCCGCGATGATCGCCGCCGCTGGCCTGCGCCGCTTTCACGCCGGCGTTCGGGCCGGCTGGGATCTGAACGCGGATGCGTCGCTGGAACTCTAGTTTGACTCTGGGCTCTCGACTCTAGGCTCTTGGCCTGGCCCAAAGCCTAAAGCCCAAAGTCTAAGGCCAGGAGCCTGAAGCCTACTCTCCGATCACCTTCACGAGCACCCGCTTACTCCTGTGGCCGTCGAATTCGCCGTAGAAGATCTGTTCCCACGGACCGAAATCGAGCTGGCCGTTCGTGATGGCGCAGACGACTTCCCGCCCCATCACCTGCCGCTTCAAATGCGCGTCGGCGTTGTCTTCGCCGGTGCGGTTGTGATGGTAGTGATTCGGGCCGGGATTGAAGGGCGCCAGTTCTTCGAGCCACTTGCCGAAGTCGTGGTGCAGACCGCGCTCGTTGTCGTTGATGAAGACTGAAGACGTGATGTGCATGCTGTTGACGAGCACCAGCCCCTCCTGAACTCCGCTCGCGCGAATGGCGGCGTCCACCTCCGGTGTGATGTTCTTGAACGCCATCTTCGACGGAATGTTCATTGTCAGATACCGCGTCAGCGACTTCATCGTACCTCCCGCACTAGATTAAGCTATCCCCGCAGCATGGCCCTACCGCCCGATCCCTTCGATCTCATCCGGAAATGGTTCGAGTCGTTCAATGCGGGCGATCTCGAAGGGCTTGTCGAGCTCTATCACGAGAGCGCGGCGGTCGATGCAGGAAGTGATCCGGTCGTGGGCCGGGATGCGATACGGCAGTCGCTTGGCACCGCGCTGTCGCAGTCGGCGCGACGTACCGTGCGCACGATCGCGAGGGTAGAAACGGGCGCCATGCACGCGGAGTGGCGCGGCAGCGAGCAACCTCGCGCGGCCGGCGACATCGCGACAACCGCCGGGTGCGACGATTTTCTGATCGAAGATGGGTTGATTCGCGGCCAGCGCAGCGTGCTGTATCCCTTGAGCTTTCAAACGGAGGAAGAATCGGTCGCGCCGCCCGTCACGACACGCCCGCCGCGTCAGTACCCGGCGCAGCCGATTGTGGGAGTGGGCGGGGTCATCATGCAGGACAGCCGGGTTGTGCTGGTGAAGCGGCGCTTCGAGCCGCTGGCCGGTCAGTGGAGCCTGCCAGGCGGCAGGCTGGAGCTCGGCGAAACGCTCGAGGGCGGTCTGGCGCGCGAGATGCTCGAGGAGACGGGCCTCGAAGTTGAAGTGGGCCTTGTCGTCGATGTGTTCGATCGCATCCTGCTCGATCCCGAGCGGAAGGTGCGCTACCACTACGTGCTCATCGACTATCTCTGCCGGCCGATCGGCGGATCACTGGCCTACGGATCGGATGTCGCCGCCGCTGAGTTCGCCAATCCGGGGGATCTGGCGCGTTATCGGTTGACGCCGAAGGCGACATCCGTGATCGAAAAGGCGATTGCGCTGGCGAGGACCCATCAATGGGAACGGAACGGACGCTAATCACCGGCGGGTCGGTCGGCATTGGCGCTGCCCTCGCCGACGTGTTCGCCGAGCACGGCCACGACCTGATTCTCGTGGCACGCACGCGGGAAAAACTCGAGGCTCGCGCCAGCGAACTGCGGCAGAAGCACAACGTTCAGGTCACCTGTATTTCTGAGGATCTGACCGATCCGGCCGGCCCTCTCCGGTTGTTCGAAGCGGTCAACGCGCTGGGACTCGAAGTGCACAACCTCGTCAACAACGCCGGCGTCGGTCTCTACGGGAAGTTCATGAAGACGGACCTCGAGGCGGAGCGGAGGATGATTCAGCTGAACGCGACGTCGCCGGTCGAGCTGACGAAGCGGTTTCTTCCGGCGATGGTCGCGCGCCGTCGTGGCAGAATTCTGAACGTCGCCTCCACGGCGGCGTTCGTGCCGGGGCCATGGATGTCGATCTACTACGCCACCAAGGCGTTTGTGTTGTCGTTCTCCCAGGCCATCGACTATGAGTTGTCCTCGGACGGTATCACGGTGACCACACTCTGTCCCGGGCCGACCGAGTCGGAATTCAAGGTGCGCGCCGGATCGCAGCGATCGCGTCTGTTCGAGGCGTTCGTGATGGATGCGCCGACCGTCGCGCGAGCTGGCTACGATGGGCTGATGAAGGGCAAGGCCGTCGTCGTGCCGGGTTTTCGCAACAAGCTGATACCGGTGGCGGCGCGATTCATACCCCGGCCCATGATCGCGATGCTTTCGCACCGCGCGGCGCGCCCCTCCGAAAAACGGTAAACGGTAAACGGTAAATGTTCCAGCTCACCAGAGACCACGCGTGGGAGGTGCTGACCGAGCACACGAAGGGCGACAGCCTCCGCAAGCACGCGCTCGCAGTGGAAGCCGCGGTCCGAGGCTATGCACGCATCTTCGGCGAGGACGAAGAAGTCTGGGGCGTCGTCGCGTTGCTCCACGATTTCGACTACGAGCAATATCCGGATCTGACGGACCATCCCTTTCGAGGCGCAGAAATTCTTCGCGAGCGAGGGTGCCCCGACTTCGTCATCCGCGCGATCCTCTCGCACGGCGAGCACACCAACACGCCGCGCGAGTCGAAGCTCGAGCACACGCTGTTTGCCTGCGATGAGATGGCGGGATTTGTGACGGCTGCCGCGCTCGTGCGTCCATCGAAGAGCGTGCGCGATCTCGAGCCCGCCTCGGTGATGAAGCGGATGAAAGACAAAGCCTTCGCGCGAGGCGTCAGCCGCGATGATCTGCGAAAGGGCGCCGACGCGCTCGGCCTTTCTCTCGAGGCACACATCGCCAACGTGATCACATTTATGCGCGAGCGCGCCGAGGTCCTCGGACTGTAGATGCTTCAATGTCGTGATCTTCGTGTCTTCGTGATTTCGATCGAACAAACCCTATTGGCTGTTCGTATAGCATCTTGACGATGGCCGAGACCGAACCGATCGCCAGCCTCGAGCACGTCGGCGTCCGCTACGGTAAGCAGTGGGCGCTGTCCGATGTCTCGGCCGCGTTCCCCGCCGGCGCCGTCGGGCTGCTCGGGCCCAACGGTGCGGGCAAGAGCACGCTGCTCAAGGCGCTGCTCGGCCTGTTGAAGCCCGATACGGGCAGCAGCCGTGTGCTCGGTATCGACGTCGCCAGCCGCCCTCTCGAGGTGCGCGCCCGCATCGGGTACATGCCCGAAAGCGACGCACAGATTCCTGGTATGACGGCGGTATCGTTTGTCGCGTACTGCGCCGAACTGTCCGGCCTGCGGGCGGCCGACGCAATGCAACGCGCGCACGAAGTCCTGTTTTATGTCGGACTCGGGGAAGCCCGCTACCGGAACGTCGAAACGTACTCCACCGGCATGAAGCAGCGCATCAAACTGGCGCAGGCGCTGGTGCACGACCCCGACGTACTGTTTCTCGACGAGCCCACTAACGGCATGGACCCCAAAGGCCGCGAAGACATGCTGGCGCTCGTGCGCGACATCGCGCAGAAGAAGCAAATCAGCCTCATCCTTTCTTCTCATGTCATGCCGGACGTCGAATCGGTCTGTGATGCCGTCGTGCTGATGAACCGGGGAAAAATCGTCATGCAGGGGCCGATCGATGCGCTGAAGAGACCTGCAGGGCACCTGTTCGAAGTGCGCGTGAAGGGCGATCAGCAGGCCTTTGTCGAAGCCATACGACTGCGGGCATTCGAGTGTCGAGAGATCGAGGGCGGGTTGCTTCGAATTGTTCTCCCCGCGGAAGCAGGACCGGTGGAGTTGTTTGCGTCCGCGGTGAAGGCCGGTGTGCAGGTTCGACATCTGAAGCCGAGCCTGCCGACACTCGAAGACGTGTTCGCGCAGGCAATGGGAGAAGAATAGGGTGCCGATCTATCGCGAACGCTACCGGCGCCGGGAAGGCGGGCTCGATGCGCCCGGCCGTTCATGGATGGTGATAGCGGCCTACGGCTTGCGCGCCCTGACGCGCCGCAAGGCGTTCGTCTACCTGATGATCGTCGCGTGGATTCCTGCGGTAGTGAGAGCCGTGCAGATCTACGCAGCCGCGAACTTTCCTCAGGCGGCATTTCTGGCGATTACCCCGCAGACGTTCAGGGATTTTCTGAATCAGCAGGAAATGTTCGTGTTCTTCATCACGGTGTACGGCGGCTCCGGACTCATCGCGGACGACATCCGCTCGAATTCGCTTCAGCTCTACCTGTCGCGTCCGCTGACGCGGATGCAGTACGCCGCCGGTAAGTTTGCGGTTCTCGCCACGGTGCTCGCGCTGGTCACCTGGGTGCCGGCGATGCTGCTCCTGGTTGTCGAAGTGCTCTTTGCGGGCAGCCTGTCGTTTGTCCGAAGCAATCTGTACCTCCTGCCCGCGATCACGTTGTTTTCGATTATCGAGATTGCGGTCTCGGCGCTCACGATGCTGGCGTTGTCGTCGCTGAGCAAGAGCCGATGGTTCGTCGCCGTGCTCTACGCGGGCCTTGGATTCTTCACGCAGGCCGTGTTTGGCGCGACACGCGTCGCGACCGACAGTACGTCGTTTTCGTGGATTGCCGTCTTTGGCAACCTCGTGCAAATTGGCGACGTCATCTTCCGGCTGAAACCGCGCTACGACACGCCGCCGTTTGTCTCCGCCGCGATGCTTGCCCTCATCATTGCGGCGTCGGTTGTTGTCCTGAGCCGCCGTATCCGCGCGATTGAGGTGGTGACATGACGACCGAAAAGGGGTCGGGTGCCTTTT
>JAMQPK010000003.1 GCA_023717525.1 Vicinamibacterales bacterium
GCGCCCCGATCTCCATCGGAAGGATGCAGACTTTCCGGTCGCTCTCGCCCGGACCTATGGCAAGGGACGGACGTTCTGGTCGAACTTCGGTCATGCGGCAGAGACGTGGGACGATCCCGGTATCCAGAAGATGTACCTCGAAGCGATCAAGTGGGCGATGGGACTGACGCAGGGCGACGCGACGCCCGCGAATAGACGCTGATTAGGCAGATGATCGACCGACTCAAGATCCGGAGCGTAAGCGACGGCAAGGCGTGGGGGTGGGGCCCCACGCAAACTGAGAAATGAAGCTTCTTCGATATGGCGAGCCAAATCGCGAGAAGCCCGGCATCCTCGGGCGCAGCGGAGAGATCCGCGACCTGTCCGGCGTCATCGCCGATCTCAGTGGAGATGTCCTGCAGCCTGACTCGCTCAGCATGCTCCGCGGCCTCGACCTGGGAAAACTACCACCGGTGGCCGGCGATGTCCGCATCGGGCCGTGCGTCGGTCGCGTTGGGAAGTTCATCTGCATCGGGTTGAATTACGCGGATCACGCGGCCGAGTCCGGTATGACCATGCCCGTCGAACCCATTCTCTTCATGAAAGCCACGTCGGCGGTCTGTGGCCCGAACGACAACATCGTCATTCCGAGACGGTCGCAGAAGACCGATTGGGAAGTCGAACTCGGCGTCGTGATCGGAAAGGCGGCGAAGTACGTTTCTGAAGAGGACGCACTGTCGCATGTCGCCGGGTACTGTGTGGTGAACGATCTTTCAGAGCGGGGGTTCCAACTCGAGGGGACGGGGCAGTGGGTCAAGGGGAAAAGCGCCGACAGCTTCGGGCCGATCGGGCCGTGGCTGGTGACCACCGATGACGTGCCCAATCCGCAAGCCCTCGAGCTCTGGCTCGAAGTCGATGGCCGTCAGTACCAGCGAAGTACGACGCGGCAGATGGTCTTCGGCGTTGCGTTTCTCGTCAGCTACATCAGCCGTTTCATGAGTCTCCAGCCGGGCGACGTCATCTCGACCGGCACGCCGCCTGGCATCGGGATGGGGCAGAGCCCTCCTGTGTATCTCCAACCCGGGAACCGCGTCCGGCTCGGCATCGATGGGCTGGGAGAGCAGACTCAGCTCGTGGTCGCCAGCCCGTAACCGTCATCCCGTTCAGAAGTCGAACAGGCGGCTCATCTTCACCACGAACGACCGGCCCAGCGTCGCCGTTGGCGTCAGCCTCGACGTGTCCTGCTGGTTGTTGAACACCACGAACAGGCCGGTGCCGCTGCGATTCAGCAGCGCGAACCTGATGTTCGACGAAAACGTCGCCGTCTGGCTGTTGTACTGGAGCAACCCCTCGAGGCTCGCGAGGCTCGTGAACGAGTAGCCGACCTTGATGGGAATCAGATCATTCGTGAATTTTCCATAGGGTACGTTCACGAGGTTCCGTGTCCAGCCCACGCTCGTGATGAACCTGGCGCCCATGCGGGCGCCGAAGGTCGATTCCCATCCGTAGTAGCTCCCGCCGTCGTAGTAGCCGCCGACTGGAGCGCGAAGCGTCATCCAGACGTTCGCGCTGGGATCGGTGTCGAACTCGATTCGCGCGAACTGCCAGGAGTACTCACCGGCCGGCACGACGACGGTGGTTCCTTCGGCGTCTGAATACAGCACGAAGGGCACCCGCGGATTGTCCTGCTCGGTGTTCCACGAGATGCCGAATCGGCCTCCGTTGGCCTGCTGAATATCGAAGGGATGCCAGTGGCCCTGCGCCGTCGACAGTTTGCCGTCGAGATCGAAGAACGCGTTGTAGAACATGTGCGGCGACCAGCGGCGGATCCAGTCGCAGCAGTCCGGATCGTAGGTGATCATCGCGCGGCTCGAGAGCGCGCGATACCCCTTCCGGGACACGAAGCCTACCTCGGGATTGAAATGATCGCCGACCTGCGCGTAGCCGCCCGACGCGGTCCAGAACGCGTTCGCGTAGCTGTAAAACGCCCGGCCCGCATAGTCCGAGCCGCCCTTGCTGGCGGGAGAATCCGTTCGAGCGAGAAACGTGAACAGTTTCCCGTTCGGCGTGGCTTGTACGGCAGCGTCGACTCCGTACGCGCGGTTGTAGTCGTCGGTTCCTGCGAAGCTTCCCGACGCCTGTCGGTTCACGAACATCGCGCCGACGTTCGACCGCCCAATCTCGCGCTGCACCCGTGCGACCGTGAAGTTGTTCGACGGCGCGATGGCGGCACCCGTCTGCCGGTCCTCGGTGGACGCGGTCTGCATGTTCAGCACGCCGACGTTGTAGTGCCCGGCTTTTCCGCTGAGACGCGCGCCGCCCAGGATGGGGATGGGCGCGCCGTTCGGCCCGATGCCGATGCGCCGCGAGAAGAACAAGTCGATCGCCTGCGGCTGCCCGAGCTGGAACGTCTGCGCGTTCTCGAGGAAGAACGGGCGTTTCTCTGGGAAAAACAGCGCGAAGCGCGTCAGGTTCACCTGCTGTTCGTCGGCCTCGACCTGGGCGAAATCGGTATTCACCGTCGCATCGAGCGTCAGGGTCGAAGTAAGGCCGATCTTTGAGTCCAGGCCGATCTTCAGGTCGTTCTGCCTCTGGTCGGTGGCGAGGGTCTTGTTGTCCGAGACGCTGCCTAAGCCGTAGGGAATCACTTGAAACTGCCGGCGATCTGGCAGGTCGAGTCCCGTCAGCCTCCCCGCAACCGACACCCGATGGATGTTGTAGCCGCGCGGCACCGGCGCCAGGAACGCCTGTTCGTTGCGCCGCCGGATAATGCGCATCGCATTCAGGCCCCACGTCTGATTCGTCCCGGGGCGATAGCGTACGCTCTTGAGGGGGATGGAGAACTCGGCTTCCCAGCCGCGGTCGGTGATGCTCGCGCGCACGGTCCAGTCTGCATCCCAGTTGGCGTTGAAGCCGCTCACCTGGCCACCCTGCGATCCCCCACCGCCCGAGCGGCCCTGCGAGCCGCTGGTCTGGCCTTCATTCATCACCTGCCCGTCGTATTCGATCCCGAACGGGTTGGTGCCGAACACGAAGGCGTTCAATCCATCGTTGAGCGTATCGAGCAGAATCTGTATCGAGTCGGTGTCGTTCAGGTCGGCGTCGCGGCGGCTCTGCGATACAACGATGCGATCGGGTTCGCGATCGAACGCGATGACACCGATGTAGAGGTTCTTCTTGTCGACGAGGAATCTGATTTCGGTGCGCTCGGACGCCGGCTGACCCTCATCGGGTTCCTGCTGCGTGAACGCAGTGAACGGGGCGACGTTCTTCCAGACTTCGTCGTCGACCTTGCCGTCGATCGTGGGCAGCGCGCCATCTTTCAGCATGCCGACGGCGACGGCCGGCCTGTCGGCTTCCCGCTGTTGTCCTGACGCCAAGCCTGGGCAAAAAAACAGAACCCCGAGACACACGGGTATTAATCGTCCACCGAACATGCAGCCCTTAACCCTCAGCCTTCAGTCTTGACAGGGAAAATTAGAAGAAAACGGACTGTGAAAGTGTAACCGAGAAGGAGAGGGGGGACTAGCGGGGAGCGTTCTTATGGGACAAGTCTTTCAGCACCCGCATAGCCGCGTTGTGTCCGGCGCATCCGATCACCGACCCGGCCGGATGCGTGCCGGCTGAACAGGAATAGAGACCCGAAATGGGCTGGGCGTAGGGCAGCCGGTCGGCGAAGCCGAACGAGTTGTCCACGTGATGGATATGGCCCTGGGTGATGCCGAAGTACCGCTCGATCGACTTCGGATGCAGCACCATCATGTCGACGACGAGATCGCTCGTGCCGGGCGCGAAGCGATCGCAGATGGAGAGCAGATGCCGCGCGTAGCGCGTTTCTTCATCTTCCCAGCGCTTTCCTTTCAGCTCGTACGGCACCCACTGTACGAATAGCGCGGAGCTGTGATGGCCTTCCGCATCTTTCACGGTCGGATCGACCGTCGTGTGGATGTACCACTCGATAGCGGGGAAATCGGGCAGTTCGCCATTCTGGACGGCCCGGAACGAGTCGAGGAGCGATTTCATCACCACGTCTTCGTCGGGGAGAAGGTGAATCGTGGGGCCGAACGGTCCGTTGTTCTCCGGCAGGCATGTGAACGACGGCAGGCTTTTCAGCGCAAGGTTCAACTTGAATGTCGAACCAGGCATTTTGTAGTTGTCGAGTCGCGCGTTGTACTCGGCGGGCAGAGTACTGGCGCCGACCATCTCGCGCATGCGGAACGGATCGGCATTCACGACGACGGTCGTGGCCCGCACGACCTCGCCGTTCGAGGTGATGACCCCTCGCACGGCATTGCGTTCGACCAGAATCTCTTTCACGCCCTGCCTCGTCTCGATGCGCGCGCCCTCCCGGCGCGCGGCGTCGGCGAAACGCTGCGCAATCGTGCCCATCCCGCCTTCGACGATCATCCAGGTACCGCCGGAATCGGGCAGCCGGCACATGTTGTGGACGAGGAAGTTCATGCCCGTGCCGGGCGTGTCCCATGTGCCGTAGAGGCCGCTGAAACCGTCGGTGACGGCGTACATCGCCTTCACGAGATCGCTCTTGAAGTCGAATCGCTCGAGGTAGTCGCCGATCGGTCTGCGGCAGAGATCGATGAAGGGCTGTCGAAGGACAGGCCGCACAAAACGCGCGGCGGTTTCTTCGATCGACAGAGGCTCCTGCAGCCAGGTCGGCGCGAGATCGTCGCGAAGTGCGGCGATCTCGGACTGCAGAGCTTCGTTCGCCCTCCAGTCGCGCGCGGAGAAGAACTTCAGAAACTGATCGCGCGTCGCCGACGTGTCCGAACCGAAGAGCAGGTACCCGCCGTCGCGCCGTGGAAGGAAGTAATACGGATCGCGGCGCTTCAAAGGAAGATCGACGCCCGTAATCTGCAGCAGCTCCGGCGGCATCAGGCCGAGCAGGTACGCGCCGGTCGAGATCGTCAGGTTGGGAGCGCGGGAAAAGGGCCGCTCGGAACGAGCGGCCCCGCCGATTACGTGCTGTTCTTCGAGGACGAGGACGTCGAGCCCCTGGCGCGCCAGCAGCAGCGCCGCAACGAGCCCGTTGTGTCCGGCGCCGACGATGATGACATCGGCCGCTAGTTGACGCGGCTCGCGGTCCACCCTTGTCCCTGAATCGTGGCCCCATTCACGCGGCCCGCGTACTTCTTGCCGCCCGCCGTGAACGTGATCTGATCGCCGTTCATCTTGCCGTCGGCAATCGCCGTGGTGCCGAGCGTGCCTGTGAGCATCTGGAACTGCTGATTCAGCGTAAGGTTGCCATCAGGCGTCTTCCACGTGCCTTGCACCTTTGCCGGGATAATCCACAGCAGCGCCGTGCACCAGCTGACGCACGGGTTCGCCACCGAGAACGTCTCGTCCGGCTGCCAGTCCTCCATCGTAAACGTGTTCGAGACGACGCGCGTGCCAGGCTTCAGATTCAGCAGCGTGGGACGAAGCTGCATGTTGATGCTCGGCAGCAGGAACATCGTGATGACGGTGGCCTTCGACAGGTCGGTCTTGAACAGGTCGGCTTGCACGAAGGTGGCTTTGGCCGAGACGCCTTCCTTCTCGGCACTGGCCTTCGAGATGACCACCATGTCGGGGTTGTATTCAACACCCTGCGCCGTCGCGCCGCGCTTGGCGGCGGTGATGACCGTGCGTCCGTCGCCGGAGCCCAGATCCATCAGGTAGTCCTGCGGCGTCAGTTTGGCCATGTCGAGCATCTTGTCGACAAGGGTCTGGGGCGACGGCACCCAGACAACGTCTTTTCCGGGCTGTCCGACACGCGGTTCGAAGGTCGCGGTCCCCGCCTGCTGGGCGGAGGCGATCGAAGCAATCAACAACAAAGCAACGGCGGTAAGAGTTCTGCTGGCGGCACGGCATACGCTCATGTAAGTGGCTCCTCGGCTGGCTATTGTATATGCGACTACGCCCTGGCGAGTATTGACGTTTACAATCAAGGTTCTTGTGCAGAACGTCAGGCGCTTGCTCTTCGCGGTCCTCGTACTGGGCATGCTGGGCACCGGATCCGAGCTCCTGCTGCTGAATCACTTGGAGAGCTGGACGCAGCTGATGCCAATCGGGCTGCTCGCCTGCGCAGTGCTTGCGCTCGCGTGGCTTGTTGTGCGGCCGGGATCGGCGCCAATGATGTTGTTTCAGGGGACAATGGCTCTGTTTGTGGTGGCAGGCGTGATTGGCATAGTGTTGCACTATCAGGGTGCGCGAGCGTTTCAGCTCGAAGTCAATCCTTCGCTGAACGGCAGCGCGCTGTTCTGGAAGACCGTGAGAGCCAAGGCGCCGCCGGCGCTCGCGCCCGCGAGCATGATCGGACTCGGGCTCATCGGATTTGCCTACACGCAATCGGTCAGGAGGGATGAATGAACCGAAGAATCAGGCACGGAATCATCGCCGCTGCGCTTTTCGTCGCGGGCGCCTCGGCCGCATCCGCGCAAGTGGGGAAGTCGCTCGGCGTCGTCGATGCGAATACGGCTACCGAGCAAGTACTGCTGGCCGCGCCAGGCATGACGCCGGCGGTCGTCAAGGCACTGCTCGCGGCACGCCCGTTCGGCAGCATTGTCGAGCTGAACACGTTTCTCCTCGGGCAGAAGCTGACCCCGGAGCAGGCCAGCCAGTTCTATTCGAAAGCGTTTGTGCACATCAATCTGAACACGGCATCGCGCGAGGAAATCCTGCTGGTGCCCGGTGCCGGTCCGCGCATGGCGCGAGAGTTCGCCGAGTACCGTCCGTGGAAGACCTGGACGCAGTTCGAAAAGGAGATCGGCAAGTACGTGGACGCAAACGAGGTGGCGCGTCTTGCTCAGTACGCGTTCATCCCGGTGAACTTGAACACGGCGTCAGATGCCGACATCCTCACGATCCCCGGCGCGGGGCAGCGAATGCTGCGCGAGTTCAAGGAATACCGCCCGTGGACGACTCTGGCGCAGTTCGACAAGGAGATCGGGAAATACGTCGATGCGAAGGAAGTGAAGCGGCTGGCGCGTTACGTGGCCATTCCCTAGCGTTACACCTGCTCCTGCAGCAGCGAGGCGATGAACTGCTGTGTTTTCGCCCACGCACTGCGGTTCCGCCATGCGTCGAGCGTCACGACGTCGCAATGCGGGAGGTCTGCCATAAACATCGACTCCAGCTCCCCGGCCAGGACACGATCGTAGAAGCACACGTTGTTCTCGTCGTTCTGCGCAAACGAACGGTTATCGAAGTTGGTCGTTCCCACGGTTCCCCACACGCCATCCACCACCATCGTCTTCTGGTGCAGCATCGTGTGGTTGTATTCGAGGACCTGGATGCCGGCTTCCAGTAGCGGACCGTAAAGCCGAATGCTGTTCTGGCGTGCGAGCCAGGTGTCGTTATAGATGCCGGCGACCATCACCCGGACATCCACTCCACGCGTTCTCGCCTCGCCGAGAATGTCGATGGCGCTCTGATCTGGCACGAAATACGGATTTGCGATGTAGATCGATTTGTGGGCCGAGCCGATCGAGAGGTAATAGAGAGTACGCACGGCCGAGGCGCCCGTCTCCGGAGAGCTCATGATGGTTTGCAGCGCGAGCGAGCCCGGATGCGCTTCCATCGGCGGATAGAAGAGCGGTCCGGAGACCAGCTCGCCAGTTGCTCGCATCCAGTTCTGCGCAAAGCCGGTCTGCAGCGGCAGCACGGCGGGGCCTTCGATGCGAATCTGTACGTCGCGCCAATGCTTGCTGTCCTGCGCGTTTCCCGACCATTCATCGGCGATGCCGGCGCCGCCAGTGAATCCAATCCGGCCGTCGACGATGAGCGACTTCCGGTGTGTACGGTGATTCAGCCTTCCCACCTTATAGAGGTGGACGGGGTTGTGCCAGGCCAGCTGGCAGCCTCCGCGCTCCAGGATCTCGAGGATTTCGTCGCCGATCGTCGACGATCCAATGGCATCAAGGAGGATCTTCACCCGGACACTCGACTGTGCCTTGCCCGCGAGCGCGCGGGCGAACGCCAGGCCGATATCGCCAGCCCAGTAGATGTACGCTTCGATCGTAATCGACAGTTCCGCTCCGGCGATCGCATTCAACATCGCAGGGTAGAACTGGTCGCCGTTGTTCAGAATTTCGAGGCGATTTCCTTCAGAAAACGGGACGCCCGTCGCGCCCGCAATGGAGGCGAGAAATTCCGGATCCTCAACGCCGAACTCATGCTCGAGCCCGAACTGTGGCGGCGCCTCGACCGGCCAGCCGACATATGCGATAAAGGCCATTGCGCCCGTGCCGGCAGCCACCAGCCACTGGTCAGCGACGAGCGCGACCACGGTGCCGAGAGCCCAGATCCACCACCAGAAGATGAGCTCACGGGTCCTGGCCCACAGAGAGCGCACGCCTTTTGGCGGAAGCGATCGCGGGTCGCGGTGAAGTCCCTGCCGCCACCGTTTTGGGATGCGTCGACGGTGCACGGGCCGCGTCTTGTATGTCGGCAACGTGTTTCACATGCTACAGTTCCTGCTATGAAAACCATACATCTGATGGCGGCTGCCGCCTGTGTGTTGGTCCTGGCCGTATGGACTCAGTCGGGTGTCCACGCGCAGCAGACGGCTGCCGGCGCCGATGGTCCCCGCTTCACGGCGGCGAACGAGCTGATGCGCCCCACCGATTTTCGCGAGTGGATCTTCGTGACCTCTGGTCTCGGCATGACCTACAACGAGGATGTGGCCGGCGCTCCCGCGCGTGTGCCGAACTTCACGAACGTGTACGTGAATCCATCCTCGTATCGCTCGTTCATGAAGACCGGACAGTGGCCAGAGAAGACGATGTTCATCCTCGAGATACGCGCGTCACAGAGCGAGGGCTCTATCAATAAAGGTGGGAACTTTCAGGCGGGCCTCTCAGCGATCGAGGCGTCGGTGAAGGATTCAGCGCGGTATCCCGGCAAGTGGGCGTACTTCAATTTCGGCCGCGGGACGGAGTTGAAGGACAGAGTCGTGGCGCTCCCAACGACGCAAAACTGCTACGCCTGCCATTCCGCCAACGCCGCGGTCGACAACACGTTCGTGCAGTTCTATCCGACGCTGCTGGAGGTGGCGCGGGAGAAGGGGACGCTGCGACACTAGACTTCGGGCTTCAGGCTTCAGACTTTGGGCATGTCACGCTGTCACGCTGCGATTCTCGTCCTGCTGTTCGTCCTGGGCGCGGCCTTGCCGGCCGCCGCGCAGGATGCCACATCAGTGCCGTCTCGCGACGACAATTGGAAGCGCTGCCGCGAGGCGGACGCCGACGCGCGGCTTGCGGGTTGCCGGGCCGTCATCCAATCGGGACAGGAGAAACCCACCGATCTCGCGCGCGCGTACTACTATCGTGGCCACGCGTATCGCGCGAAGAACCTGTTTGATCCGGCCATTGAGGATTTCACGGAATCGATCAAGCTCGATCCGGCCAACCTCGATGCCTATGGCGATCGCGCCATCACGCTGACGGCCGCCGGCCGGCTGATGGACGCCATTCCCGACTTCACCCACGTGATTGAGGCCGATCCGAAAAGCGCGTATGCGTTCTACGACCGGGGGCTGTGTTACGAGCTCCTGGGCCTCGACGACCTGGCGATCGAGGATTTCTCCGCCGCGGTCGCCCTGATGCCGACCGACGCGTTCAAGTGGGAGCGCCGCGGCACGCTCTACTTCCGAAAGGGCCAGCTCGATCTCGCGCTCGCCGATTACGAGAAGGCGCTCACGGTCGATCCCCAGTACGCACCGGCCCTTTATGGGCGCGGCGCCGTCAAGATGAAGAAGGGAGATTTGGCCGGCGGCGGGGCCGACATCGCGCAGGCCAAGCACTTCCAGGACAACGTCGATCGGGATATGGCGCGGTCGGGCGTCCGCCCCTGAACCACACCGGAGGCTACCGGATGGTGATCGACCCCGATCCGGTATTCACACGGACGCTGGCGCCGCCGCCGCCGACCGTTCCTTCGAGGCTGTGCCGCGATTGCACGCGCGCCGACATGGGCTGACTCACGCGAATCGAGCCCGAGCCGGTATGGGCGACGAGATCGAATGCGGGGTTGCCGGCCAGCACGAGCTCCACATCTCCCGAACCCGTCTTCACATCCGCATCGGCCTTCGCGGTCTGCGTCATCTCGATATCACCGCTGCCTGTCCGCGCGCGGATGGCGCCCCCGACCGCGCCGGCGTGAATGTCGCCGCTTCCGGTTTGCGCGCGCACGTCGCCGCGACTCTCGGCGATGTCGATGTCGCCGGAGCCCGTTTGCGCGCTGACCGGCCCACGCACGCTGCCAATCCGTTGATCGCCGGAACCGCTTCGGGACTGGATCTGCGTGTCGGCGGGCACGGTGATTTCGTAGCTGATCCTCACATTTTCATAGGCCGGGTTGTTGCCGGTCTCGCCGATGCGGATTGTCGCTCCGTCCTGCTCGATCGGAGGAGTCTTTTCAATCGCACGGATTCGCTCGGCGGCGGAGGCGCCAACGACAAGATCTCTGGCGCGGATGCGCCCGATGACGTGCACGCTGTTCCCCGGGCCGGGCGTGATCTGAATGTCGCCGGAGCCGGTGCGAACGTCGAGGACCACTGGACCGGAGACCGAGAGCGTGCGGTCGAAGGTCCCTGTTTCCGTTTGGGCGGCGACCTCGACCACATCGCAGGCAGAGGACAGGACGAGGGCAGCGCCGAGGGCGAGAGAAGACAGCAGCGTATTCATGGCCCGTTGGACGAGACCGGGCCACGAAAAGTTGCAGGCCTAGGCGCCGGCTTTGACCTTGCCCGTGATGGTCGCACCTTCGGCCATCGCCAGGCGCGGGGTCACGAGATTGCCGTGGACCGAGCCCGATGCCCGGAGGTCGATCTTGTCCACGGCCTCGACGTTGCCGGTGACCGTTCCGCTGATGGTTATCGTCTTGGCGCGCAAGTCGGCTTTCACGGCCGCGCCCTGGCCGATCATCAGGTTAAAGTCGCCTACCTCGATCGCGCCTTCGATCTCGCCGTCGATGGTGAGGTCTTCGCGGCTGATGATCTTGCCTTCGACGCGGACCGACTTACCGATCCACGCCGCCACCCGTCGCTCCAGTGTCGGATCATTCATAACCCTTCCTATCGGCCGAAGGTTGCTCGTCCGCCACCGACAGCCCAACGGCCCGCATCAGGGCCAGGGCGTTGCTGTGCGCCACCGGGCCGGGGTGCATCCGGTAGTCGAAGACCATCTCGTTTCCCCTGAACTCGTCCCGAAAATGCACGTTCAGGGCCCGCCCGTCGAGTTCGCCGGCAATGGCGGTCAGGGCCAGATCGTGTGTCGTGATGAGGCCGATGGCGCCGCGCGCGACCAGGGTCCGCAAGACAGCCGTGGCGCCGACCTGGCGGTCGTGCGAGTTCGTGCCCTGGAAGAGCTCGTCGAGCAGGAAGAGCAGTTGAGGCTGCCTGCCGGCAAGATCGGCGATCTGCCGCACGCGCGTGATCTCGGTGAAAAATCTCGAGCGTCCCGCCTGGAGGGAATCCTGGATATGCAGCGTCGCACCCACGGCAAGTGGCGTCAGCTCGAGCCGCTCGGCTCTGACCGGCGCGCCGGCCATCGCCATCACGGCGTTGACGCCGACCGTCCGGAGCAGCGTGCTCTTTCCCGACATGTTCGATCCGCTGATGATGAGCAGCCGCACATCGGGCGGGAGCCGTACATCGTTCCTCACCATTTGGGCAGCGGGCACGAGCGGATGGCCGAGCTGCCTGCCGTCGAAGACAGCAGAAAGCGTTTCGTCGAGCAGGATCGGAAACCCGTCTGACGGGTGCTCGAAACCATAAGCGGCGATGGAGTTGAGCGCCTCGTATTCGCCGAGCGCGTTCAGCCACGCCGGCACGCGCGACGCAAAACGCCGCCGCCATCGGCCGATGAGTGCGGCGACATGCAAAGACCACGAGAACGCCGCGCCGATCGGCGCGAAGAACGCATTCCGCTGCCAGTCGAGCATGTCCGCAAGACGATGAAGGCGCGCGATCGCGCGCGACGACGGCTCGCCTTCTGTCATCAACGCCGACCGCAGAGCGTTCAGCCGCGGCGACGCGACAGGCAGCTGTTCGATCTGCGCGAGCGCGCTGGACAGAATGTCGAGCTGCCGAATCGGTCCCTCGACGCCCTGCAGTACGACCGACACGCGCGAGCGACACGCCCTCGTGAACGCCGCTTTCAGGAGAAGAACCACGAGCAGCGGCGTCATCGGCCCGTCGACGGCCCACCACCATGCCGTTGCAATGATGCCTGCGGCGAGGACGAGCGCCGCGACTTGCGCGAGCAGCCCGATGGCGGGCGGCGTCCGGGCCATCCAGCCGCTGAGGGCAACCGTATCCAGCTCGCCGGCTTCGGTGCCCGCCGTCGCCATCGCCTCCCGGAAATCGAGCTGAGGCCGAAGCTCGGCGACGGCTTGTTGCCGTAGCCGGACGTCTTCCGCCGGCGCCGGCGCCTTCAACCACTGCGCCAGCGTGCTCTCGCCGATCTGCGTGCGCGCGAGCGACAGCAGCTCGAACAGCGATCCCGATCCGAAGAGATCGAGGTCATTCGCGTATGGATGACTCTCGTCGGCGAAGCGCTGGCCTTGGCTGCCAGTGCCGATCCAGCGATCCTCCAGACGCGCGAGGCCGCGCTCATAGAAAAGGCAGGCAGAGGCGGCGGCCGATTTCGAGCGCAGAACACGGTCGTGCCACACGGCAAACACCAGGAACGCAACGATCGGCGCGCACACCCACCACAAGGTGAGCATCGCGTATCGGAGCGACAGAATGGCGACGAGTATCGTGGCGGCGACAGCCGTCAGGCGGGCGTAAGCCACGCGCGCGTCGATGCCGGCAAGGCGGCGATGCTCGAGTTGACGCGCGGCGAGGCGCTCGTGATAGACGTGCACTACCGGGCCCGGGCACGCAGGGCGACGTACCCATTGCGTGCCCGCACGCGGTACTGCGGATCGCGGGTGCGCACCCGGATGCTGTGATACTTGCCGTCCGGCGCGCGTTTCGAGCTGAAGGCCAACAGATACTGCTTGTTCAGCTCGTCGGCGATGACGGCGGTTGCCGTCTGAAGATCGGCGGTCGTGTGAACGAGCTCGGTGTGCCCGCCGCTCCCGTTGGTGACCTCGCTGAGCGTCGCCGGATTCACCGCGCGGTTGATTGCGCGTTGAGGCGGCGGGTCGACGGCGATCGCGTAGACAAATGCATCGCTGTGGAGCAGCGCGAGCTTCACTTCGCGCACCGTCGCGTTGCTGGCGGTGTCGCCGCCGTCCGATATTATGACGATGCCGGCCCGTTGACGCGATCGCGTCTCCATCATCGGCAGCGACGACAGCAACGCATCGTAGATGGCTGTCGATCCGAACGGCTTCAACGGCGCCATGGCGCTGCTCACCACGTCCGGCGTCTGCGTCCATGGCGTCAGGGGGCGTGCTTCGTGATTGAACGCCACGACGGCGAACTCGTCGTTCGGCGCCAGCAGCTCGAAAAGAAACTGCTCGACGGCGGCGCGCGCGTCGACCAGCCGCTGCCCGAACATGCTGTCGCTGACGTCGAGCAGCACGGCCAGGCTGATGGGTGCCCGCTCGTTTGAGAATTGCGTAATGGTCTGGCGGTCGCCGTCTTCGAACAGATCGAAGGCCTCGACGGGGAGGCCAGTCACTGGATGCCCCTCTCCATCGACCACAGTGGCTGTCACGGTGACGAGGTCGATGCCCGATTGGAAACGCGCATCGGGCAGAAGGGAACGGTTCTGGGCCGAGAGCGCTGTCGCTGCAACCGCAGCAACCGCAAGAATCAGCGCGCCGGGACGGCCGAGCATGTCCTATCCTACGCCCGTTTCAGGCCTCGCAATAAGCACGGGATGTAGGCCTTTCTCCGACAGGCCTTCTCAGAAAATAGTGCTAGCATGATGAAAATTCCGGCGCATGGCGCGAATCTTGGTTGTAGATGATGAAGAGTCGATCCGGGACATTCTGTCCAGGCGGCTCCTCCAGTGGGGGCACGAGGTAGTCACGGCTTCTGGCGCCGAGGCGGCCCTCGTGCACATGCGGCAGGCGCCCGCCGAGATCGTGCTTTGCGACGTCATCATGCCGGTCCACGACGGCGTGTGGCTCTTGCGCCAAATCACTGAGGGCTGGCCGTCTACGATCTTCGTCGCCGTCAGCGGCGCGCAAGACATGAACACCGTCGTGCAGATGCGCAAACTGGGCGCCGTCGACTTCGTGCCGAAGCCCATCGGGCGCGAGATGCTCCATCAGGCCCTCGAGCGCGCCCTCGCGACGCTCGAAACCCGCAGATCCAGCTAGAATTCGCCCATGGCTCGCTCGGCTCCGGCGGCCATTGGGCTGCTGCTGACCATCTCCGCGACAGGCGTGGCTCAGGCTCCGCCGTCCCTTGAAGAAGTGATGACGAGCTTTGCCGCGTACATGAGCGCGTACGCGCAGGACTACGCGGCGACGATCGCCTCCGAGCACTACACCCAGTTCGCCGGCCGGTCCCGCACCATCCTCGACTCGGACTTCGGCACCGTCCGGCTCCCGGGATCGCCCTGGCTCGGGCTCCGCGACGTCGTGCGCGTAAACGGAGCGCCCGTGGCCGATCGCGAGGCGCGGCTCGAAGAGCTGTTTACCAACGCATCGGCCGCCGCCGGTCTGAACGCCCAGGCCGCGGTTCGTGCGAATCGCATCGTCGACGAGAGCACCCGATACAACATCGGCACGGTTGGGCGCACCATCAATAACCCGGCGCTCGTGCTCGAGCTGCTCGATCCTGGGCGTCACGCGGCATTCCGGTTCTCGAAGGATGGAGAAGATACCGTCGCCGGTATCCGCACGTGGAGGATTGCCTTCGTCGAACAGGGAAGCCCGACGGTGATCAGCGGCGCCGACGACCGCGATCTGCCTGCGACCGGACACATCTGGGTCGATCCCGCCTCTGGGCGGTTGGTTCGCGCCGAGGTTGTCATTCGCTTTCCCTTCTTGAACCGGCCGACGAAGATGGGCCTGGGGACGGTCATCATCACCTTCAAAGACGTGCCCGAGTTCCACATGTGGCTTCCCGACACGATGATCGAACGCTACGACGAGCTGCCTGGCCGCCGGCTGCAGGATGGCCAGGCCACCTACACGAACTACCGGCGGTTTCGAGTTGAGAGCCAGGAAAACGTCGATCTTCCTGCGCTGCCCAGATGATTCGGGCGGCTTCCGATCGAGATGCCGCCGCCATTACCGCGCTGGTGAACACCGCGTTTCTCGTCGAGGCGTTCTTCAAGATCGGCGATCGCACCAGTCAAGCCGAGATTCTCGAAATGATGCGGGACGGGGAGTTCCTGCTGCTGGAGGATGCATCGGGCCTGGCCGGATGCGTCTACCTGACGTCTAACAAAGACGGCCGCGCCTATTTCGGCATGTTGTCTATCGACCCGTCGCACCAGGGGCAGGGCTTCGGCCGAAAGTTAATCGATGCCGTCGAGGTGCGCGCGCGCGAGCTTGGCTGCCGTCACATGGACATCCACATCGTGAACCTGCGCGAAGAGCTGCCCGGCTACTACAGCAAACTCGGCTACAACGAGCACGGAACGCTACCGTTCTCGGACGTGGAGCGCGCGAGCCGTCCGTGCCACTTCATCGTCATGCGGAAGATGCTCTAACGTGATCCGAATCGGCGCGGTGGTTGCGCTCGTGTGTGTCGCTGCCCCGGCCGGCGCGCAGCCGCAGACGCCACGGACGGTCCGGGCCGTTCGTACGACCGAGCCCGTGATCATCGACGGGCGACTCGCGGAAGACGCCTGGTCGCGCACAGAAGCAGCGGACCAGTTCACCCAGCGGGATCCTGACGAAGGAAAACCGGCGACAGAGCGCACCGAAATTCGAGTGCTGTACGACGGCGAGGCGTTGTACGTCGGCGCGCGAATGTACGACAGCGAGCCGTCGAAGATCGCCAGGCGGTTGTCGAGCCGCGACGAGTCCGACATCGACGCCGATCGGATCATGGTGTTCCTCGACCCGAGGCACGATCTAAGGACGGGCGTGTCCTTCTGGGTCAGCGCCGCAGCCGTGCAGCGCGATTCGGTGATTTCGAACGACACGTTTCAGGACAACGCGTGGAACGCCGTCTGGACATCGGCCGTCACGATCGACGACCAGGGCTGGTCGGCAGAGCTGCGGATTCCTTACTCGCAGCTCCGGTTCAACGCGGCCGATATCCAGATTTGGGGCGTGAACGTCGCGCGGTTCATCCACCGCAAGAACGAAACGGCGTGGCTCGAGCTCGTGCCGAAAAACGAAAACGGCCTGGCGTCCCGGATGATTCCGCTCGTAGGCCTCGACGGGATTCGGTCCGCCAGGCAGCTCGAACTTGCGCCCTACGCGGCCGTGCGGCAGGAATTCGTCGAGCCCGAGAACGAGACCGACCCGTTCAACGACGGCGCGAGGCTGTTCGGCTCGGTCGGCCTCGACCTGAAGACGCGCGTGCCCGGCGGGCTGACGCTCGATGCCACCATCAACCCCGATTTCGGACAAGCCGAGGTGGATCCGGCCGTCGTCAATCTTTCGGCGTTCGAAACGTTCTATCCCGAGCGGCGCCGGTTCTTCATCGAAGGCGCCGACATCTTCGACAACTTCGGCATCGGCGGCACCAACAATCTGTCAGGGTTCAACACGTCGGACCCGTCGCTGTTCTACTCGCGCCGCATCGGCCGCGCGCCACAGGGCAGTGCGGACGGCGAGTTCGTCGATACGCCGAGGGAAACGACGATACTCGGCGCGGCGAAGCTGAGCGGAAAAACGGCGCGCGGGTGGAGCGTCGGGGTGGTCGAGGCGCTCACGGGCCGCGAACAGGCGCACGTCGTGGACGGGCTTTCACAGAGCAAGGTCGAGGTCGAGCCTCTGACCAACTACTTCGTCGCGCGGCTGCAGCGCGACTTCAGCCGGGGCGGCGCCGGATTTCTGACGACCTCGGTGCTTCGCAACCTCCGGACGCCGCAGCTTCAGGACCAGTTGACGAGCCACGCGACGGCGTTTGGCGGCGACGCCTACTACTTTTTCGACAAAAAGAAAGACTGGGTCGTCACAGGCAAGATGTCGGGCACCTATGTCGGCGGCAGCCAGGCGGCCATCGCGGATCTCCAGCAGGCGCCGCAGCGGTACTACCAGCGGCCGGATGCGCCGCAGGTGTCGTTCGATCCGACGCGGCAGTCGCTCAGCGGCTACGCCGGACGCGTGAACCTGAATCGCAACGAGGGTGTCTGGAGGGTGAATGCGTCGCTCTGGACCGTCAGCCCCGGCTTCGAGTCGAACGATCTCGGGTTTCACACCCTTGGCGATCGCGCCGGCGGGCACGTGATGCTCCTCTGGCGGAACAGCACGCCGGATCGTTGGACGCGATCGAGAAATGCCTGGATCGCCAGGGCAGTTGTGTCGAATTTCAACAACGATCTGCAGGGCAGCATGTGGTTCAGTTGCGGAGACGCCACCTTCCTGAACTACTGGCAGGTGAACGGATGCGCCGGGTTCTCCCGGCGGGTGACCGACGATCGTTTGACGCGAGGCGGTCCGATTGCCGCGAGCCCGCGCGGGAACAATTTCAACTTCGGGTTCAACACCGACTCGAGAAAGACCGTCTGGTTCGAGCTTCACGGCAGCCGCGACACAGACGAAGCCGG
>JAMQPK010000022.1 GCA_023717525.1 Vicinamibacterales bacterium
TGCGCCGACTTGCGTCAACAGCGGGTACTTGCGGATCTCGAGGCGCCAGCCCTGATCGTCATTCAGGTGCCAGTGCAGGACATTCAGCTTGTGCAACGCCATCCAGTCGATGAAACGCTCGATGAACTCGGGCGACTGGTAATGGCGCGCGGAGTCCAGCATCACGCCGCGCCAGCCAAAGCGCGGCCTGTCGGTAATGCGCAACGCCGGAAGCGACACCTGCGTCGCGGGGCCGGCGTCTGCGCTCAGCAACTGCCAGAGAGTGATGGCCCCGTAAAAAAGACCGCGACGATCCGGCGCGGAAATCGTGACGCCCTGAGGCAAGACGGCGAGGGCATAGCCCTCGGCAGAACCCGGGGCTGCAGCGGGGTCGATGACAAATGCAATTCGATTCGGCGCATGGCTCGCATGGCGTTGCATGTCCACCGGCAGCGACAGGCCACGCGTGCGGTATACCAGGTCGGCGAAGTAGCGCGCGATCCACTCGGTATCGCTGTCGCCCGGAACAGAGTCGCCAGCGGAAATGCGCGTAGCCGCAGTTACGGTGAAAGCGCCTGGCAGCGTTACCATGCTGGAAGGCGCCGGGATGACGGCCACCGACGCGGGCGCGGGGGGATAGGTCGGCGGCAGCAACCGGCATCCCGCAAAGAGCAGGCATGCGCCTAGCAGGGCGAAGAACCAGCGCGACGTGTTCAAGCCAGTCATCGTCACAGAGTGCACCATAAAGCAAGGGCGGAGGAGTTGCCTCCCCCGCCCTGACCACTCACCCATCCATGCCGGATCAGAACTTGACGCGCACGTTCATGTAGTACTGTGCGCCGTTCTTGTAGAACGCCCGCGGCTGGTCCTTGTTGCGGGCGTAGTACTTGAGTGTTTCATCCGTGAGGTTCTGCCCGTCCAGCGTCACGGAAATATTCTCGTTGACCGTAAAACCGAGCGACGCCGCCAGCGAACCGATCGCATCCTGCGAGAAAGCCGTGTTGCGATCGAGGCCGCTGAAGAACGCCGAGCGGTGTGTATAGGTGAGACGCGCATTGAAGCGCGCGTTCTCATAATACGCACTGGCGTTATACGTGTTCTTCGAGTTGCCCACGAGCCGGTCGTCGCCGTTCGTCACCAGCGAAGTCTGCTTGCCGTCCGCATACGTGTAGTTGGCGGCGACTCCGATGTTGTCGGTGAGCGCCTGCTGGTACGCCAACTCGACGCCCTTGACACGTCCTTCCGCATTGACCGGCACCGTCAGCAGGTAAGGCACGTCCGCACCGTTCGGAAACAGCGTGCTGTAGGTGAAGTAAGTGTTGACTTCGCTCCCGAAGCCGACGTAGTTGTCGAGGTCCATGTAGAACAGGCCCGCAGACAACAACGAGTTCTTCGCGAAGTACCATTCGACGCCGGCATCGAAGTTCGTCGACCGGATCGGCTTGAGATCCGGATTGCCACCCGCACCGGTGCCGGTCCCGCCGACCGTCGCCGGCGGCGACAGGTCGGTGAACCCGGCAAGTGCCGAATAGTCCGGGCGCGTCATGGTCTTCGAGACCGCGAAGCGCGCGACCACGTCTTCGGACACATCCCACTTCAGGTTTGCACTCGGCAGAACGTCGTTGTAGGTGTGATCGACGGGTATGCCGACGAACGGACCGAACAATGACGTCGTCGTCGCGTCCGGGTTCGAGGCGGTGGTCTGCGTGTAGGTGACGATATCTTCCTTGGTTTGCACTGCACGCACGCCGATGTTGCCGCTCCAGTTGGAGCCCCTGAAATCCGCCTGGACATACGCCGCAGAGTTTTTCTCCTGGACCTCGAACAGGAACTGGTAGTAGGCGCGCGCCAGCGGGTCCCGTTGCACATCGCCCGGACCGTTGTAGGCTTCGAGCTGCGCGGGCGTCCAGTACCAGACATCGGTCGGAAATGATCCCCCGAAGGTGTTGAAGTCCGATGGGTAGTTTGTGAAGGTCGTCGGATAATTCGCCGGATCGACGCCGCCGCCACCTGTCGTGCCGCCGCTGAATGTCGGACCCTGCGCGATTGCGCCGAGCGAGTCGCGCTGGTGCTCATTGAAGCGTGCGCCGAATTTCAGTGTGGTCCACGCGCCTTGATCGATGGCGTACTCGGCATCGACCTTGGCCCAGGTTTCCTCGTCCTTGACGTCCACGAACTGCGCGCCAAATATCCAGCCGAAGTCGACTGGTGTGCCGCCCGGGAATGGCGTCGAATTGTCGGTCGCGCCGAAGGAGAAGTCCGGTGCACCGCTTGTTCCATGGAGCGAATAGCTCGCGCCATTGCCCGTACCAGGCAGTGTCTCGGAAACATCCTGCGTGGGTGTCTTGCCATGACCGGTCGAAGTGCCGATCTGGCCTGACAGGCTCATTTTGTCGCTCACCCGGTACCTGGCTTCGAGGCTGCCAAAGTTTGAGCTGGCGCTCTCGTCGGGGCGCGAGATCTGGTCATAGACACCGTAGAAGGTGCCGGAAACCGGCGAGAAGCTCGCCTGAGTGAGCGTCCCGTTCGTGACGACATAGCCCGGATCGGGCGCTTGCCCCGCGCCGCTGGCGATGAAGCGCGTATTCCACATCAGGTAATTGCGGTTGTAGTTCGCCGCATCGAGCTTGGACGTGAAGAACTGCGCGTCGAGGCTCAGGTCGTCGGTCGGCTGGAACTCGATATCAATCAAGCCGCCCGTGCGTTCGCGCTTCTGCGTGAACAACGCGGCGCCAATCAGGGCGGGATACTGAACGCCCGCAAGATCGGGATTGCTCGTCGCGATATTGCTGCCCGCTGCTATCGTCTCGTAACCCAGCAATTCGACGCCGTCGCGTCGCAGATGCCGAACCTCGGAGAAGGCCTGCACCAGTACGCCGAAGTTATTGGCGTCGTTCTTCCAGCTGAACAAGCCACTCAACTGCGGATCGAACTTGTCCGGCAACTCGGCGTAGACAGAACCCAACGATGCGCTGAATGTCATCTGCTCTTTGAAGCCGAGCGGCCTGCGCGTGATGATGTCGATGGATCCGGCGACACCGCCCTCCACGAGCGACGCCTGCGAGCTCTTGCGTACCACGACATGATCGACGAGTTCCGACGGCAGCAGCGTATAGCTGACGCTGCGACCCACCTGCTGCACCTGGTTCAGCACGAACCAGTCGCCGGCGGCGACGTTGTGGCCGTTCAGCAGCGTCTGCGTCAGGCTGGGATTGGTGCCGCGCATGCTGACGCGGTCGTTTTCGTCGAATCCGCCCTCATTGGCGCTGGCGGAACTGATGGTCACGCCAGGGACGCGCGCGAGCGAATCGGCAACGTTTTTATCCGGCATCTTGCCGATTTCCTCGGCCGTGATGACTTCCACGACGGTGTCCGCCGCACGCTTGGCGTCGAGCGATCGCTCGATTGAAAAACGTATACCCGAGACCACGACCTCCTCGAGTAAGGCTGCGCGTGGCGGCGGAACGGCTTTCGCGTCCTGCTCTTCGGCGGCGCGCGCCTGATCGTTCTGCCCAAACAGGGCGATGGCGACTGCCGTTCCGACCAACGTCGACCGTGTTCTGTTCATGTGCTCTGATCCCCCTGCTGTGAATTCGCTGCCACCTGGCCCAACCGGTGTAGCCCAATGACAGAACCAATTAGATGCCAATATAATACCACCTCTGGTAGAATGGCAAGCCTGACGAGATCTGTCAAAGGGACCGCAACAGGCTGTAGCTGCCGTCGCTTATGAGCCACACTTAGGCACGGCGGAGGGCTTATGGTATGGCATTGGTATCAGCGCATCCGCCAATCCGGCACAAGGAAACGGGTTTGACAAGACTCTCGCAGGCCGTTGGTCCGCTGGCTGGGTCGAGCAATCTGCCGCTGTACCAGCAACTGCAGCGAGCACTGCGCGAGGCCATCGACCGAAGGATCCTCGACGCCGACGACGCGCTGCCGCCGGAACGCGATCTCGCCGGCGAGTTCGGTGTCTCGCGGATCACCGTGCGCAAGGCTATCGATGGGCTCGTGAGCGAAGGCCTGCTGATGCGCCGCCAGGGCTCGGGTACATTCGTGCGCGGGCGGGTCGAAAAGAACTTTTCGATGTTGACGTCCTTCTCGGAGGACATGCGCGCCCGCGGGCGCAACCCTCGCAGCGACTGGCTCAAGCGTTCGAGCGGGACCGTTACGCCGGAGGAGGCGCTGAGCCTGCGCTCGAGCCCGGGCACGCCGGTGTTCCGCTTCCACCGGCTGCGATTCGCAGACGACGCACCGATGTCGGTCGAGTACGCGACGATCGTCGCGGCCTGCCTGCCGTCGCTCGATGCCGTCGAATCTTCGCTTTACCAGGCGCTGGAGCACACAGGCAATCGGCCCGTGCGCGCCTTGCAGCGCCTGCGCGCCGTATTGCTCACCCCTGAACAGGCCGATTTGCTGTGCGCAAAACCAGGCGATGCGGGCTTGCTGGTCGAGCGGCTCGGCTTCCTGCATGACGGCCGCGCGGTCGAGTTCTCGCAGTCCTATTATCGTGGCGACACCTACGACTTCGTCGCCGAGCTCAGCGCGGCGCCGTGAATCTCGACACCCGCATGTTCCGGGAAGCGGCGGCCGCTCCCGCGGCGGTCCGCTCTCAATTGCACGCGAATCGAAGCCGCGTCGAATACCTGGGAGGCGTGGTGCGCGACCTGGCACCGCGCGCGATCGTCACCTGTGCGCGCGGCAGCTCTGACCACGCGGCAACGTTTGCAAAGTACCTGATTGAGACGCGCACGGGCCTCCTTGCATCCTCTGCGGCGCCTTCTATCAGCTCGCTTTATGCAACGAAGGCGGATTTCAAAGCCGTCCTGTTCGTCGCGATTTCGCAGTCGGGTGCCAGCCCGGATCTGCTCGCCGCCGTAGCCGCCGCCAGGGATGCGGGTGCGCTCGTGCTTGCGCTCGTCAACGATGAAGGCTCGCCGCTTGCGCGCGCCGCCCATCACACCATTCCGCTGCACGCCGGCATCGAAACCAGTGTCGCGGCCACGAAGTCGTATATCGCCTCTCTTGCCGCGATGTTGCATCTGGTGGCGGCGTGGACGCAGGACCTGGAACTTCAACAGGCACTGGAACAGGTACCGGACCAGCTCGCGCAGGCATGGCATCTCGACTGGAGCGCCGCCGTCGAGCATTTTCGATCGGCCAACAGCCTTTATGTCGTCGGCCGCGGGCTCGGGCTCGGCATAGCCCAGGAGGCTGCACTCAAGTTCAAGGAAACCTGCGGCCTGCATGCCGAGGCCTTCAGTGCCGCGGAGCTGCGCCACGGTCCGATGGCGATCGTGCACAAGGGATTCCCGGTACTCGCCTTCGCACAGCATGACGAGACACGTGAAGGGATCGAAGCGCTGGCAAGCGAGCTTTGCCGCGTTGGCGCGGACGTCGTGCTGGCGGGGTCCGGGCTTCCGGGAGTGCTCGCGCTGCCAACGCTGCGCGCGCATCCGGCGATCGAACCGCTGCTGATGATTCAGAGTTTTTACCGGCTCGCCAACGAGCTCGCAGTTGCGCGCGGCCGTGACCCGGATCGCCCACCTCACCTCCGCAAGATAACGGAGACCGTCTGATGCCGGTCGCGCTGGTCAATGGCCGCATACTCGGCGACACCGGCATCCTCGAAGGCCGCGCTGTATTGCTTGACGGGAGCCGGATCGTCGACGTCGTCGCAAGCGATGACCCGCGCTGCAAGCGCGCTGACCGCCACGATCTTGGCGGCCATCTGCTGCTGCCGGGTTTTCTCGACACGCAGGTAAACGGCGGTGGCGGCGTGCTATTCAACGGCGAACCGACGGTCGACGCCATCCGTGAGATCGGCCACGCCCATCGACGATTCGGCACCACGGGTTTTCTGCCGACCCTCATCAGCGATGATCTGCATGTTGTCGCTCGCGGGCTCGCGGCCGTGCGCGCCGCGATCGACGCAAAAGTGCCCGGCGTGTTCGGTATCCATATCGAGGGCCCGTATCTCAACGCCGTGCGCAAGGGTGTCCATAATTCCGCAAAACTGCGCGGGCTCGATGAGGGCGCGATTGGCCTGCTGACCTCGCTTCGAGGCGGCAAGACACTGGTGACGCTGGCGCCCGAGATGACGACCCCCGACCTTATCGCGAAACTCTGCGCAGCCGGCGTCGTCGTGTCCGCCGGCCACACCAACGCCACCTATGATGAGATTCGAATTGCCCTGCGACACGGACTCACGGGATTCACGCATCTGTTCAACGCCATGTCGCAGCTCACTGGACGCGAGCCGGGAGTCGTCGGTGCCGCGCTTGATGACCAGGACAGTTGGTGCGGCATCATCGTGGACGGACGCCACGTGGATCCGACGGTGCTCCGCATTGCCTTGCGTTGCAAGCGGCACGACCGATTCATGCTGATTACGGATGCGATGCCAAGCGTCGGCGCGACCGAAAAGTCGTTCACACTCCAGGGCCGGACGATCTCCGTCACGGACGGCGTGCTCGTCGACGAAGACGGCACGCTTGCCGGCTCCGACACCGACATGGCAACAATGGTGCGCAATGCGGTCGATCTGCTTGGTGTCGATTTACCCGAGGCCGTACGCATGGCCAGTCAGTATCCGGCGGAATTTCTGGGGCTGGGCGATGAGCTTGGGCGGATAGCGCCGGGGTACAGGGCCAATCTGGTGCTCGCCGACGACAAAGTCGATGTCAAAGAGACCTGGATCGACGGACTGACATCCACATGACCGTCTCACTTCTTTCTGAGAGTCAACGCTGAAGTTTCGCGATCAGCAGGTTCCTGATCTTCTGCGCGGCTTCCGGCGGCATCTTTGCGAGCACACCGCGCCTGTGTTCCGGGATATGCGCGTGATCATCGTCGCTCGCATCGAAAACGTAGTGATGAAACATGGATGCCCAGGCTTTCCTGAGCTCTGGCGGCAGCGGCCTGACGTTCAAGAGACTGTGAAGCAGGCAATCCATGGCCGAAGCTGTCCTTTCGACCGCGCCGAGGGCGCCGTTCCACCAGTAGTTGACGAGGACGTTGAGTTTCGGATCAAGCGATTCAACGTGGTGCCACCACAGGGTGGGTATGAATAGCGCATCGCCGGGCCCGAGATCTGCGATCAAGGCCGCCGAGAGCGCTTGCTTGAACTTCGGAAATCTTTCGAAGTCCGGTTTGGCGAGCTGCACCATGCTCATCGCGGCGCCGGTCGGTGCATAGTCGAGTGGTCCGACATAAAGATTGGCAACCTGTTCCGGCGGGAACAGCGTGAACCGCCGGCTGCCAGCCACCACGCAGGCGACGTTGTCCGATTCATCGAAGTGAGCCGGTACCGTGACGCGATTGCCCAGCCAGATCCGCGGCGCGACTGCTTCGTCGAGGATGTGCAGCCTGTTTTCCGCGGTAAAGCCCGGCAGGCACTCCGGAATCAGCGCGCTCTGCACCGCCACGGACGGGGGATTTTCGAATAGGGCGTATCGCGACAATTGTTCGACGATGGCGGATACCGGCAATCGGTTACGGGCGAAATTGAATCCGTCCATCGCATCGTTGTAGAAAATTCGTCCGCATGCCTGCGGCGGCATCAGGATGGCGTCCACGGGGCTGCCGTTGTCGAAGGCGATCAGATAGCGACCAGTTTCTTCGGGCGAAATCAGCGCCGCCTGCACTGCCGGCCAGTCCTTGACCAGGCCGCGCAGCACGGCAGGCCGGTATTGAGTGACGATTTCTTCCCGGAATTTCCTCTCGTCGACGTCGTTCCACTCGGGAATCCGTTGCAGTGCCTGATCCGCCATCGTCAGTTGAGCGGTTTGCGGAATCG
>JAMQPK010000074.1 GCA_023717525.1 Vicinamibacterales bacterium
CTACAACGTCGTCGCGAACCCGAAGGTTCGCGTGCAGATTGACGACGCGAGACATTTTCTGTTTACGACGCGGGAGAAGTTCGATGCGATTACGTCGGATCCGCTCGATCCGTGGGTCAAGGGCGCCGCGATGCTGTACACACGGGAGTTCTTCGAGCTCGTCAAGGAACACCTGAATCCCGGCGGAGTTGTCACGCTCTTCGTTCAGCTCTACGAGAGCAATACCGAGGCGGTGAAGAGCGAAATTGCGACGTTTTTCGAGGCGTTTCCCGGCGGGATGATCTTCGCCAATACCTGGAACGGCCAGGGCTACGACCTGGTCGTGCTGGGGCAGGTCGAGCCAACGCACATCGATCTTGACCAGGTCGCCGCGAAGCTCGAGCGGCCGGAGTACGCGCGGGTGAAGCAGTCGCTGTCGGAGATCGGCATGTATTCGGTGACGGATCTCTTCGGCACGTTCGCCGGCAAGGCAGCAGACTTCAAACCGTGGCTGGCAGATGCGCAAATCAATCGGGACCGCAACCTGCGGCTGCAGTATCTGGCGGGCCGTGGGTTGAATCTCTACCGCGCGGATGCGATCTTCTCGGAGATGCTTCCCTATGGCCGCGACCCGGACGGCATCTTCGATCCCACGTCGGTTCGGTACTCCACCCTGCTGCAGAATATCCACAGCTTGCAGCACCGCGAGTAACCGCCTTCGCCACGGCTACGGAGAGTCTCGCCGTCGCGCACCGCGCGGAGGCGGATGCCTAGAACACGGGCTGAAGACTGCTGGAGTGTTCGATGACGTCGTAGTACGAGTGGACGGAGCCGCGCTGCACGGCATCGAGCAGCTCGGGAATCGAATCGAGCAGCATCCCGGACCGGGTGAAACCTGAGCGGGGGCCGAACGGCTGCAGGCGCCGGAAGCCCATTCCCCCCATGTTGAAGTACGAGCGCAGGAGCGTGCTGCTGTCGTTGACCGGCAGCGACGCCACATTGTCGAAGAACCGCCGCCACTGGTCGCCGCTTTGAAACAGGTATTGCTCCACGTTTGACGTGTAGAACAGTGTGACGGTGGCGCGATGCGCAGCCAGGTAGCGGCCGACCGATCGGAGCGCCTTGTCGCCGCCGAAATCGCCGACCAGCGGGACGATCAGGTTGTTCACCTCGTAGCTGCGAAGCGCTTGAAAGTTCCGTTCGTCGGCCAGATAGCTGTGCTCGACCCCGTCGGTATCGGTCGCCGTCATGAGCTCCGCGTAGCTCGGAAACCAGCGCCCGCCGAAGCCCTGCCTCGGAAACGAGTAGCGAAGCTCGGGGCCGTCGGAATAAAACGCCCGATACACATATTCAATTGAGGCCAGGTCGTCGCTGCTCAAATCGAAGCGGTGAACCCTGACCAGCCGATCGATCACCGCGCTCAGGTTCTGGCTGAAGAGGCTCGCACTGGGCGGCACGGCAAAGAAGGCGTCGAAGAGCTCCGCGGCGCGCGACCCGCTCGTCAGCCCTTCAGGCATCGGCCGCGAGAAGAGGCGAGACAGGAATTCGGCGCGGTCCGCGGAGAGCTCGATAATCGCCTTGTACATGAGATGGAGCAGCATGTTCTGCCGCCGGATGTCGACGACGAACGCCATCTTCGGGTGCATGGCGACGATGTAGGTGAAGTTCTGATCGGGACCGACGCCGAGATAGACGCCGCCTGACGGGAGCCGCCGCTCGAGTGTCGGAATGACATGCTGAAAGGCGTCTTCGTTCGACAGCAGATTATCGGAGCGGAAGTAGCCGCCCCGCTCGGACATGTCTTCAACGGTCTGCCAGAATTCCTGATCGCTCAGGCGAGAGGGCAGGGCATCGGCCGAGACGCGCGCCACGGTCGAATGCGGCGAAACGCAGAGCGTTGCCAACAGGACGAGAAGCAGTGCCAGGGCGGCTCTCGCAGGGTTTACGCGGCCCACGGCGTTCATGATGCGTCACGATTCACGGTGGCGGGCGAAAACGCCGGGAGGCACACCGCGATGTATTCCGCGCCGCCGGGGGTGCTGTACCGGACCCATTCGTCCGGCGACGTCACGACAGCCTGGCCCGCGTGAACATCGAGCGTCCCCCCCGCGTGCTCGACCCGCAGAAGGCCGCTCAACACGACCGTGATCTCCTCGAACGCGGGCCGCTGGCCCGGTTCCAGCCACCCCGGGGGCGACACCATCCGCGCCACGCTGACGTGGCTGTGGCCGGAGTTCACCCGCCCCGCGAATTCCTGGATTTGTTTCGGTTTGTTGCCCGCCGGCGCAATGACCGTCGGCTGAGCGATCAATCGAGGCATTGACACCAGCATAGCGGGGCTAGACTTAGAAGCGTGAAAAAAATCTGCGACACAATTCTCGACACTATCGGCTCGACGCCAATGGTGCGAATGCACACCATCACGCGGGGGCTGGTCAGCGCCGAGGTGCTGGCGAAACTCGAGATCTTCAACCCGGGCAACTCGATCAAGGACCGTATGGCCGTGAAGATGATCGAGGATGCCGAGCGGAAGGGGCTGCTGCGGCCGGGCGGGACCATTGTCGAGGGCACCTCGGGCAACACCGGCATGGGTCTCGCCATCGCGGCCGTCGTCAAGGGCTACGCCTGCGTCTTCACGACGACCGACAAGCAATCGAAGGAAAAGGTCGACGCGCTCAAGGCCTTTGGGGCGGAAGTCGTCGTCTGCCCAACCAACGTCGATCCCGAAGATCCACGGTCGTACTATTCGGTCTCGTCGCGCCTGGAAAGGGAAATCCCCAATTCCTGGAAGGCCAATCAGTACGACAATCTGTCGAACACCGCGGCGCACTATGAGCAGACCGGTCCGGAGATCTGGGAACAGACCGACGGGCGGGTGACTCACGTGGTGGTCGGCGTCGGAACGGGCGGAACCGCGTCTGGCGTGGCGCGCGCACTCAAGGAGCGCAATCCGAGGATCAAAGTGTGGGGCATCGACACCTACGGATCGGTTTTCAAGAAATACAAGGAGACTGGGATCTTCGACAAGCACGAGATCTATCCGTACATCACAGAGGGAATCGGAGAGGACTTCCTGCCGAAAAACGTGGACTTTTCTCTCATTGATCACTTCGAGAAAGTGACCGACAAGGACGCGGCGATCATGACGCGGCGGATCGCGCGCGAAGAGGGCATCTTCGCGGGCAATTCCGCCGGCGCGGCGATGGCGGGCCTGCTGCAACTGCGCGATCGCTTGACGAAAGACGATGTCGTCGTCGTGATCTTTCACGACCATGGTTCGCGGTACCTGGGCAAGATGTTCAACGACGACTGGATGCGCTCGCGAGGCTTCTTCGAAACGAGCGGTATGACGGCCCGCGATCTGGTGGCGCTCGGATTGTCCGGAGAATTGCGATCG
>JAMQPK010000078.1 GCA_023717525.1 Vicinamibacterales bacterium
AACCTGCACGGCGATCGGACGCACACCTGGACCAAGCTGGCACAAACAGCCGCGGCAGGCAGCACCTCCATACAGGTCCTGGACGCTGCTGGCTGGCGGACCGGTGACGAGATTGTCCTCGCGTCCACGGATTTCGATCCCCGGCTGGCCGAGCGGCGCACCATTGCCGCCATCAAGGCCAATACGATCACGCTCGACAAGAAACTGGACTACATGCACTTCGGCAAGATCACCTTCGAGGTGGATCAACGTGGCGAAGTCGGTCTGCTGACGCGCAATATCAAGCTCCAGGCGTCGGCCGACGCGGAACAGTCGTTCCACGGCGGGCACGTGATGGCGATGGGCGCGAGCAAGATGTTTGTCGAGGGCGTCGAGTTCATTCGCATGGGCCAGAACCTGACGCTGGCCCGGTATCCGATCCACTGGCATTTGATCGGCGACGGGAAGGGGCAGTACATCAGGAACGCCGCGATCCACGACACCTACAACCGCTGCGTGACCGTGCATGGCACGAACAACCTGCAGGTTGAGAACAATGTGACCTACAACACCGTCGGTCACTGCTTCTTCCTCGAAGACGGCATCGAGACCGGCAACCAGTACATCCGCAACCTGGCGATCCAGACCAAGTGTCATACGTCCAAGCCCTGCGACCCGACTAACCTCGCCCCGTTCGGAGCGACGGCCGGCACGAACTTCAATACGACCGGCCAGGACTCCAGGGACGTCCTGATCCCTTCGGATAACACGGTGTCGTCTTTCTGGATCACCAATCCGGACAACACCTACCGCGACAACGTGGCCGCGGGGTCCGACGCGACAGGTTTCTGGTTCGCCTTCCCGGAGCATCCGACGGGTAAGTTCGAAGGCTCGGAAATCAGCAAGGCCACGTGGCCGCGTCGCACGAAGCTCCGCGAGTTCAAGGGCAACGTCGCCCATTCGAACTTTGACAGTTTCATGGGCGACCGCGCCCCCAGGGCCGATGGCCATTTCGCCGTCGGCGGGTATGTTTCCCTTGTCAATCCCGCTGACGCGAACAGCGCTCAAGCGGAGTCGGTAGTCGAGGATTTCACCAGCTACAAGAACCGCAATAGCGGCATCTGGGCCCGCGGTGAGTTGCGTCTGTACAAGAACCTGAAGATGGCCGATAACGGAATCGGCTTCACGCAGGCGTCCGGCAACCTCGGCCGTTCCCTCTACACGTCACGGGTGGTGGACTCGCTGTTCGTGGGCGAAACCGAGAACATCGGCAACCCCAGGACGCCGGCGGAAATGGCTTACGGCCGCAGCTTGCCGTTCCCAGATCTCGCGGATTTCCCGATCCGCGCCTACGAGTTCTATGACTACCATCATGAACTGGACAACAACACGTTCGTGAATTACCAGGACAACGCCACCCGCAAGACGGGAGCGATCTCTTACCTGCTGTTCACCAGCTTCGGTATGAGCTCCAACACCACCGTGTCACGCTCGAAATTCATCAACGCCAAGCCGGTGTATTTCCCGCCGATTGACAACCGGTGGAGCAACGACGATTACGGCAATACGGTCTACAAGACCTCGGTGTTCAACGACAAGGACGGCACCATCACCGGTGTCCCCAACTCC